>SLPW01000233.1 GCA_007131755.1 Myxococcales bacterium
ACCGGCAACGGTGGTCCCTACCGCGATGGAACTACTACCGACGGGATCCGAATCACACCCTGACAGGGCTGGATAGTTGTTGTGCCTTGTCGCTGCTGCTACAAATTTGGTTTGTCTGGCAAAGCAGATGTAGTGCCGACGTGATCTGTGGTGCTTGTGCCTTCGATGAAAAAAAGGTTCGATCAGCCGACCCGGAGTTGCGTGATGGAAAGCCCCCCCGATATCGAAGCTATGATCAATCAAGAGCCGTCCCGGGAAACGAGGACGTGCCAATATTGTCAGAAAGAGACAAGGGCGAGTGATAACGCCTGTTATCACTGCAATTATCTGCGCGAGCCCGAGGAGTTTTCTCAGAGCTCCGAGTCCAGGTTGGCGCCGGCGCCGCGGTCCGTGCCGTTTCTGTTGCCGCTGGTATACGCCCTTCGTCCCAAGATCCTGATCTTCAGCGCAGTGGTGGGAGTTGTGAGTCTGGTCTTATCGATCGGGACGGTGGGAGCGGAGCCGCTGGCGTTGTTGCTGGTCTTGCCCTTGCTCTGGGGCTACCAGTACGTGCGCGCCGGACAGGTGCTGAGCAAAGGGGTGGCTGGCGCGGCACGGGTGATTCGACAACACACGCCGTTTGGTCTCGAGGGAAGCGTGGTCATGGCCAGGGGATGGCAATTGCGGCCGACCCAGTATAACGGCTATTCGTCCAAGGAGCTTCTCGCCCTGAAGCACGGAGACGGGCCACAGACGGTCTTTCGCCGGGGGGGATTGACCGGATCGGTGCCGTATTCCGGCGGGTATTTCATCTTCGATCCCGACAATCCGAAGAAGCGGGTCTCCGTCAAGGATTTTCCCCTGGTTGAGGATATGTTTGGAACCTGGTCGGCCGTTCGGCCCGGTGAAGATGGACAATTTCAGGTTCCGGGAAAGGTCGTTGCCTTTTCGGTGGTCTATTTTCTGCTGGCGATGGCGAGCTTCGTGGTCCCCACGGGGCTGGTGGTGACGACGGTGTTGTGAAGTGTTGGGGGGAGATCGAGTGGACTCGGATCGATGATCCTCCGAATCCTGGAGCTTGCCACGGCCGTCTGCGTCACCGTGGAGGCCGTCGCTATCGACGGCATTCGAAGTGGTTCGGTGAAGCGATGTGAGGCCGATATCTGCAAGGCAGCAAGAGAGGACAGAAACGGGTTTGATGAGATATCCTGCGGCTGTTCCGCCACGGCAGGTGGGCCGGCGTCGATGCTGTGGGTGGTGGCGTTGTTAGCGTTCGTCGGGGCGAAGCGCAGTCGGCGGGTGAACGGCACCGCTAGCAGTGCAGTCTGATTTACTGGCGGGCAAGCCCGCTCGATCCGGATAGCGTGGACGGTTCCGGCTCCGGCTTCCGGGTATCTCCCGGCCCCGGTTCCGGCTGCGGCCCCCGGGTATCTCCCGGCTCCGGCCCCGGTTCCGGTTCCGGCTCCCGGGTATCTCCCGGCCCCGGCTCCGGCTCCGTCCCCCCGGGTACTGCCCGGTTCCGGCCCCCGGGTATCTCCCGGTTCCAGCCTCGATCCGAATAGAGTGGGCAAGCCCGCCGGGGTCTGGATCTTCGTCTCGTCACTTGATTTGGAGCCAGTCGCCGCTGGCAATTCGGGGGTAATCAGATGCCTCGTCGCGGGGTAGACAAGTATGCCTGGGCTTCGGTAGGGGCGAGACTTCAATTTTGCGGGCAGGGGGCGCCGTCGATGGGCCCGATATACTCCGTGGCCAGCACGACGTCGTTGTACCAGATGTGGCTGAGTTCGCCGTCGTCGTGGCCGGTGACGTATTGGTGGAGCCACAAAAAGCTCAGCGCGAGATTGGGGTCGTTCCGCCACTGAAAACCCTCGAAAAATTCGTCGCCGGAGCCGGGGTGGAAGGTGTCCCAGATCCACTCGCCGGCCGGAGATCCCTCCTCGAGGTGAATGACCTGTTGGCCGTCGAGCCAGAGCGTCAACTCACCATTGGATTCGTCTACCGGGTCGTTGAGGGCGACTCGAAATTCCACGGCTACCCACTCCCGGTCCGGGAGCTGAGGGCGGATGCCGCCGAGAAAGGTGTTGCCCCAGAAGCTGTCGTCGCCGGGGTTGCCGCGCATATGCATCCAGTAGGTATACATATCGAGGTTGTAGGTGGAGGTGACGGGTTCGACGCGGACGGTGAATCGATCGTCACCAGCGGGGCGAGTGCCGGCGCCTCCCTGGGGCCAGTTGGTGGGAGGGTTATAGCCCCCGAGGCCCACGCCGCTGTGATGGTAGCGGTGGCCGTGAGCGTATTTGACGTAGTAGCGAACGTGGAGCTCGTCGAAGGTCTGGCCATCGAGGTTCTCAAGGTTTCGATACAGATCGGAGCCAGTATCCTCACCGCCGATGGACTGCAGGCGAATGGAGTGCTCTCCGGGACTGGCGTCAGCGACGGTGTCGACGAATTCGATGTTGTGAGGTCGTCGAACTTCGGTGAATCGATCCTGCAGTACCTCCATCGACTCGTGTTCGAAATCTTCGACGAAGATCACCGACGGGTGCTCCTCGATGTCCTGGTCGCCCGGAAATTGGGCGGCGATGCCACAGCCCGTGGGCGCAAGGTCCGTATCCGGCTCGGAAGGGTCCTGAGCGTCCTCGTCACCTCCGTTGGTCGCGCTGTCCGTCGAACCAGTGTCTTCCTGGGAGACATCGGAGGTGCCCGTGTCGGCGGGGTCTGCGGGCTCGTCGTCGGAACAGCCCGGGGTCATTGGTCCTGCGAAGAGCAAGAGCGACAGGAGCAGCCAGTATTTTAAGCTGTGAGTTTTCGGGTGCCGAGTGGTCGACATTGGGCTCTCCGCAGGAGACGATGAATGGGGGGATTATGGCTGGATGTGAGGGTGGACGACAAGCGCCGAGGCAAGGTCGCTGACGTACCGCGATGGCAGCGCCACGATCTCGCTTATGCTCGTCGTGGCGCCGAGAGATGCCATCGGCTCCAAAAATCCCTTCGATGCATTTCTGTCAGGCCTTCCCCCCGCTCAGTTTGAGGCTCGGTCGAGGAGATGGTGGTTTGGTTGGCCGCTTCGGAGTGTACCGTAGACGAAGATTCTGTGGAGGGGATGACGGGTCATGAAACGCGGGTGTAAAATGTGTTTCAGTGTTACTGGTTGAGAGCTTCGTTGGCGGTCTCCAGCAATCGCCCGACTTCACTGGAGGATAACTCCGGGGGATGCCAGGGCTCGTCGGGGAGACCATCGTCGATGATCGTGCCGTAGAGAACGAGGGCGGTGAGATAGGCTCCTCGATGATTGGCGTGGTTTCCATCGGGCGCGTAGAGGTCGAGTGGTGCGTCAGAAGTGCGGATGGCCTCCCATGCCTGTGCCACCGGGGCGTGCCGTGCAGAGGTCTGGGCGATGGCCTCCGTGGCCAGGCGCGTCTTCTGGGCATGCACCTGGTAGGGATCGCTGGGGGGAGAGGACAATTCGCGGTAGCTTTCGCAGTCCGGGTGGCGAGGCCAGGTTTGAAAGAGAATGGGCTCAGCACCCAGGTCCTGGGCTGTGATGGCGAGGTGTTCGAAGGATCTGAGATAGATGTCGGCCTGAAATAAGGGCTCCAGGCTCTGGCCCTGAAGGACGACGTAGTCGGTGTTTCCGTCGGCCATATTACGTTCCACTGTTTCGTTGGCCACGTGCTGGCCCAGCGTCCAGCCGCCGGGAGCGCGGATGTCGATCCACAGCGGCGGATGGCGTTCGTCGTCGTGGGCGATGCGCTGAAGCATCTGGGGGACGTAGGCTGTGCGGGCGTGACTATTGCCAACGAGGAGGACAGATTCAGCGTCGGCTGGTCGCTGCTCGTAGAGTAACTCTGTATAGTCCGCCGGGGTCTCATGAGTGACCACCAAGAGGGCGATCAGGGCGAGGGCGAGGACGGCGATGGTGATGCGAATCGGATTGAACTCTATGGTGCTATCGGCCATGGGCGGTTTCCTTCAGCGCATAGACGACGGCCCGCTGGAGGGCTCGTTCCTTGAGCGACGAGGGGTCGTCTAAGTTCATCCTCGTCAGGTGCTCATCCCATCGCTTGGAGCCTCGAAGTGCCTGGGCGACGTGTCCGGGGGAGACGTCGGGGATGCGACGGGCCTTCACGTCTTCGCTCATCGCCGCCAGATGTTGCAGGGCCTGCACCAGATCGAGCTCAATCTCCGTAAGAGAGCTTCCGAAGGGACAGCGGGGCACCGTGCCGTCGGCGCGATGGGGGCGCAGCGCCTTTTGGAGTCGTTCGGGACGATTGCGGCGCATCGCGTCGGGGATCTGCCAGTCTTTGGCGAGTTTTCGGGCAGCCTTTGCGCTGGCGACGAGGTCGTCCTGAAAGCGCGCATCGCAGACACCCACCAGGGCCTCGACGATCTCCTCGTCGGACTTTCCGCGCAGGTCGGCGACGCCGTATTCGGTGACGACGATGTCGCGAAGATGGCGCGGGATGGTGCAGTGGCCGTAATTCCAGACGATATTGGAGTACACCTCTCCTCGGCTGGTGCGAGTGGCCGGGACCATGATGATGGAGCGACCATCGGGGAGGGCGTGGGCCATGGTGACGAATTCGTATTGGCCGCCGACACCGCTGACGACGCGCCCGTCGTCGAGTCCGTCGGAGACGACGGCGCCGAGGCCGGTGACCATCATGGCGGAGTTGATGAAACGGCCATGTCGACGCTGGCGCCGTTTCTCTTCCTCATCGCCGTAGAGAAGGTTGGTGAAGCGAACGCTGCGCATGGAGAATTTGCCGCGCTCGTCGTCGTCCATGGCACGAAGCGCTTCGTAAAAACGCGGTGATCCAAGATAGAAGGCTCCGTGGAGTACGGCGCCGTCGTCCATCTGTCGGCGCAGTACTCCGCGGCGCGCCATGTGCAACAGTCCCTCGACGAACATCTCCGTTGCCGCATAGAGCCCTTCTTCAAAGGGTTCTCGTCCTCCCCATTGATCGACGAGCCGATCCTCTTCGGAAGTGGTGCCCAGGGCGTCTAAGAGTTCGCCGTAGCGGTCGGGATCCTCGTGGCGCAGGATGGAGGACCAGGCCAGGGCGTCACCGAGGCCGCCGATGCCGATCTGGACGGTGCCACCGTCGCGAAGAAGGGAGGCGACGCGAAGGCCGATGGCGTATTCGGCGTCGGAGACCGGGAGGCTGGGAAGGCCGAATAGATCATAGTCCAATGCCTCGTCGTCGATGACGGCGTCGAAGGTGTCGGCGTCGACGACGGCCGAATCGCCCATGGGGGGAAGGCGTCGATTTACCTGGGCGGCCAGGATGGGGCGTTCCCCACGAGCGGATTGGTGCAATTTGGGAAAGAGGTCGAGAGAGAGGTCGGTATTGCAGCTAAGGTCCCATCCTTCGGCAGCGGGGCAGACGAGCTGGCCGATGAGGTCGAGGCCGGCCTCTTTCATCAGCCGAAAGGCGTCTGTGAAGTTGACGCTCTTGTAGTGACGCTGTGCCGTCGACGATCCGAGAAGGGAGCCGGGCGGATAGTAGAATTCGTGGACCTTGATATTGTCCGGAAGTTTACCGGCAGCGCGAAGGTCGACGTAGCGAAGGCGGGGAACCCCGCCGAAGAGGCGGTCGACGATGGGACCCATCAAGCGGCGCTGAAGTTCGTTATTGCCCGGTGACGGCGGCGAAAGGCTAAGCGCCGTGAAGATCTCCAGTCCGTCGAGCGCGCCGGCTTCTGCCCGGCGCACCAGGGCGTTGACGAGATGAACCGGTTTGCCGAGACCCAGTGGAAAGGCGACCTTGAGGTGTCGACCCCGTTCGGCGATGACGGCGTCGATGAGTTCGTCAATAGTTGCGAAACGATCTTGCTTCATCAAGAGTCTCCTCGTTGTTATTATGCACCGCAGGGAAGGCAAGTTATCACCGCCACAAGCGCAGTTGCAATAAGGTGTGGCGGACCCATCAAGAGGCGGCCCAGGTTCCGTCAGGACCGCGCCATTGCAGGCAAAGAGACGGTGATTGACGACGAGTTGATCCTTCCCGCTGCGCCTCCTTCAGGAGAGTCGAGAACTATCGTGAGCGACGACGCGGCGACCATCAAGGAAAGCGATCCGACGCAGTTGTGGAAGACGCTGGGGATCGAAGATCGCACGCTTGATGACGGACGCACACTGACCATGCGACCGGAGGTGGTGAAGCAGGATAGGACGCATGAGTCCCTCCTTCAGTGCCTGCCGCGCCTGCTGGAGCAGGGGGCGGACGAGACGATGCCCGAGTTGGAGGTCAAGGGCATCCTTGGCGAGGGAGGGATGGGCCGGGTAGAGCTGGCCGAGCAGTTGTCGATAGGGCGAGAGGTGGCGGTAAAGAAACTTCGCGATCCCAAGGCCTCGGCGGCAGCGAAGACGGCTTTGCTTCGTGAGGGCTGGACCACGGGAGTGTTGGAGCATCCCAATATCACGCCCATCTACACGCTGGGGCGCGACGAAGACGGGTCGCCGGTGATCGTCATGAAGAAGATCACAGGCACCTCCTGGCTCGATATTCTGGAGGATCCGGAGCGTGCGCCGGATATCTTCGACGCCGATTCGCCTCTCGATCTCCACGTGGAGATCTTGATTCAGGTCTGTGACGCCGTCTCCTACGCCCATAGCCGGGGCATCGTTCACCGGGATCTGAAGCCGGAGAACGTAATGCTCGGGGAGTTCGGCGAGGTCTATGTCGTCGACTGGGGGATCGCCGTGAGCGTAGAGCGAGACGAGACGGGACGGATGGCCTGGGCCGGTGACGTCAGCGCGCCGGCGGGTACGCCGGTGTATATGGCACCGGAGATGGTGGAGCCGGAAGAGGCGGAGATCGGGCCTCATACGGACGTCTTTTTGCTGGGGGCCGTCCTGCATGAAATCCTGACCGGCCAGCCACCGTATATGGCGGCGACGTCCTATGCGGTGATGATCAAGGCGCTGCGTTGTGAGGAGCCGACGTTTGATGATGACGCACCGCCAGGTCTGGCCGAGATCTGTCGCCGTGCGATGGCCCGCGATCCCGGGGACCGATTCGACAGCGTGCGCGGGTTGCGAGACGAACTCCACGAATGGGAGCGCCGTCGGGAGTCACGCAGACTCTCGAGCCTCGGACATTCGCGACTTCAGGAGTTGGAAGAACTCATCGATGGCGCGAGCGACGGCGGCGACAGCGACGAGAGGCGGCTCCATAATGCGTTTAGCGAATGTCGTTTCGCCTTCGAGCAGGCGCTCGAGGTGGCGCCGGAAAATGAACGAGCCACGGAGGGATTGCAGACGGCGCTGGAGGTGATGGCCAGTAGAGAATTGGAGCGCGAAGCCGAGCGGGCGGCGGCACTTCTCATTGCCGAATTTCCACACCCCAGCGAGTCCTTCGAAAAGCGACTGGAGCAACTACGGAAGCGACTGGATTCGCGACGAGAAGATCGAGAGAAGCTGCAGCAGATCAGCCGCGACGTCGACCCCGAAGTAGGAAGAAAGTCGCGGGTTTTGTTCATGTTGGTGTTGGGTGGGTTCTGGCTCTGTTTCAACGGGGTGCTGCTATTTCTGTTGCAACGCGAGATTGTGGAACTGACTCACGGGGGGATGTTCGGCATCATGTTCGGAGTCTCCGCTGCGTTGGCCGTCTACATCTACATCGGGCGTCATCGCTTCTTCGACAATCAATTCAACCGGAGGGTGATCTACAGTCTTTTGGCGATCTTCGTATGTGTCACCATCTTTCGCGGCATTGTGTGGAGTAGTGAAGTGGCACTCGCCACGGCGGTGAGTCTGGAGTTTGTATTCTATCTGATGGCCAGTGCAATTTTCGCCATCGCATTTGATCGGAGGCTTGGAAGCGTCGCCGCACTCTGTGGGGTGGCAGCCCTGATCACTGCTGTGTGGCCGGCGTCCTACGCCATCGTGTTGAGCGCGGTCAGCATCCTCGCCACCTTCGCGATCGTCTGGATCTGGTGGGATCGGTGAGTGGGGCAGACATCGGCGACGAGGTCATCCTAAAAGCGCGCATCGCAGACATCCACCAGGGCCTCGACGATCTCCTCGTCGGACTTTCCGCGCAGGTCGGCGACGCCGTATTCGTTGACGAAGATGTCACGAAGATGGCGCGGGATGGTGCAGTGGCCGTAATTCCAGACGATATTGGAGTGCACTTCCCCTCGGCTGGTGCGAGTGGCAGGGGGCTGGCAGCCCGCGCTCCCCCAAGAGTGAGTATGGTCGCATCACTTCGTAAGTTTGTTGCACGCCTACGTCCAATTTCTGCTTGTCGACGGTGAGAAAAGGGGGGATATTGATGTTAGTTTTTGTATATCTCAGCGAGACTCTTCCCTGTGGTGACGACGTGGAGGCAAGAGATGTGGCGAGCAATGAGTCGGGCGGTTCGGTCTGCCCTGATGGTAGGCTTTGTGGTGGGGATTTGTCTGGTACCGCTTGTCGCATCGGCGGGCTACCCGTCGCTGTCAGCACCGGTGACGGTGGAGCGGAGCGGAGAGAACGACGTGGCGCTCATCGTGGCAGTGGAGGACTACGTTTTTTTGCCAGACGTGTCAGGGGCGATTGATAACGGAACCGATTGGGAGGTGTTCCTGGAGCGCGATCTGGGAGTGGAGGAGATCTACTTTTTATCGAATCACAGCGCCACGGCGGAGGAGATCCGGCGCTTTGCGTCGCTGGCGGCTCGAGAGGTCGGCGAGGGGGGGACGTTGTGGTTCGTCTTCATCGGGCACGGAGCGCCCGTCGAAGATGGCTCCGATGGGATTTTGGTGGGTATGGATGCCCAGCAGACGCCGGGGAGTTTGACGGCGCGCGGCGTCCGGCAACAGGAGCTGCTCGATCTACTCGAGGAAGGCGCGCAGAGTCAGACTGTGGCCGTAGTAGATGCCTGTTTCAGCGGAAGGGATTCACAGGGCGAAGCGTTGGTGGACGCGCAGCCAGTGGTGCCGGTGCAGCTTCGTCCATCGCTGGATGAGACGCGAACGGCGGTGTTATCGGCCGCACAGGCGCGGGAGTTCGCAGGACCACTTCCGGGAGTGGAGCGACCAGCCTTCAGTTATCTGCTGCTCGGGGCCCTTCGCGGATGGGCCGACGATGGTACGGGAGCGGTCACGGCAGGAAGCGCCCTTCGCTATACACAGCGCCAGCTTCGGGGAATTCCGGGACGATTCGATCAGACGCCGGCGCTCTATGGGGATAGCGGATTGGTGCTGGTGCGAGGAGTGGAGGAGGGCGATCCGGGCGTGCGCGATGTGATGCGGGCCATGATTCGTCAGGACAGCACCATCGAGGAAGCGCCCGGCGACGTCGTCGCGCCCCGGGACCCACGACCGGAGCCGGTGGCTCGAGACTGCCCGACAGGGATGATCACGACCCAGGGGGAATGCTGCTGGCCCGGGCAGGCGTGGAGCGGCTCCAGAAATAAGTGCATCGGAACTCCACAGGAGTGTCCCGACGGGTATCGAGTCGACACCGAACGGGATCGATGCGTTTTGCCCGATTGTGAAGAGGGAAAGGTACGCGTTGCGGGGACAACGGCCTGTTGTTGGCCAGGACAGGACTGGCTCGAGGAGGACCGTGTCTGCGGAGGTGCTCCCGATAGTTGTCCAGCAGGAATGGTCATCGACGGACTCGCCGGCACCTGCGCGGATGAGCCGAGCTGTGAGCACGGATTGAAGAGAGTGGACGGAACCGTCGAGTGTTGTTGGCCCGGACAGGCCTGGTCAGGGAGCGATTTGTCCTGTGTCGGGGAGCCCGCCTATTGCCCGGATGGGACGTGGATGTCAGACGGCTCGTGCAGCTTCTCGTCTCCATTTTCGGGTGGCACCCTGGCGGTGCAGTCGAGCATTGGGTTTACAGTTGGGTTGATGCTCGTCTGGTCTGCGGCGAAGCGGGATAATTTCGTACAGACCACGTTTGATACGATGCACCCCTTTGAACCGGGAGGGAGTTTTGGGTTGGCGTTCTCGCTTGTCACTGTTCCCACTATGATCGCGAGAACTTCCCGAGGTCTGGGCCAGAGGAGTTATAAGCGCGGCAGTTACCTGGGCGGGATCGTATTGGGAACACCGATGGCCCTTGGTATGTCCGTGGCCCTGGGAGATGATATGGGTGGGCGAAGCGGTGGAGTGGGCTGGGCGACGGGGCTGGTGGCCGGAAGTCTGGGGGGGCACTACCTCCATCGCAAGATCTCGTCGCAGCGTACCGCCGATCTGATGGTGATGCCCCTTATCGACTCTGGCAACGACAGGATGGGGACGGTCTTCGGATTGGATATGACCTGGTGAGTATTGACCCAGATCGGTGTACCATGACGTGCGGCGCTGAGTAGCATCAGCCGTTGAGATTCGGCGTGCCGGAATGGAATAAGCTGCACCGGATCAGGGATTTTTAGCAATCAGGATTGTATCCAGGTTATTCAGAAAGTGGGAAATAAATTGTTGGACAGAGCTCGCCGGTGTTCGCTGCGTTCGATACCGTTATCGCTGATGGTGGCGCTGTGCATCTGTGTGGTTGGCCTGTGGGGAGCTGCGGCAGAGGCCGGCGAGGAGTTGGCCACACCACAGGTGCCGGAGGAGGCCTTCGACGAAGACGGCTTCGACGCCGGTGAGCCGCGGGTGGAAGCGCGGCTGGTGATGGAGGCCGAGGAGGTTCGGCCCGGCGATACGGTGGCGGTCGGGGTATTATTCGACATCGATCCGGGGTGGCATATCTATTGGCGCTCCTCCGGGCAGGGGGGAATGCCGACGACCATCGATTTTGAAGTCGACGAGGGATCGGTGGGGCCGACGAAGTGGCCGGAGCCGAGGCCTTATAATGAGGCGGGAGGACGGATCATCACCTTCGGCTACAGCACTTCGGTGCTCCTATTTGCGGAAGCCGAGGTCGCGGAGGATGCAGAAGGGGAGGTGGAGATCAGCGCCGACGTGGACTACCTGGTCTGCGAGGTAGATTGCATCCCCGGAAGCGCCCGGTTGCGTCGCGCATTGTCGGTGGGAGAGGAGCATCGCCTGGATGAAGTCAGCGCGGCCCACTTTCATCGCGCCCGCGACCGTCTGCCGCGTACGTCGGAGCACAGGGGCATCGACCTGAAGGTCGGTTATTCAAAGGTGCCGATTGAGAGGGGTGATGAGTTTCGGATCGAGGTGTCGGCCATTGGCTGTCAGGGAGAGGACGAGCCCGATTGCATATCCTTAGCGGAGGTGCCGGAGGCTGCGGAGGATGCCTTCGTCTTTGAAAGCGTCGACGCCATCCGCCTCGAGGTGGCGCGGGTTGCGGCCCACCCGGAGGCCCATTCCGGATGGTTCGTGGAGTTGAACGGGCGGGCTACACAGGACGAGCCAGATGGTGACGGCAGGCTTCGCGGTGTTTTGCGGCTTCGCGACGAAGAGGGAAATAAGATTCCCACCGAGCTGGACGTCCTGCTTCCTCGCGTCGACTCCGAAGAGGCGCAGGCGTTGGTATTGGGAGAGGGAATTCAAGAGGCAACTCCCTCGGGAGAGGACGGTGGGCCGGCCGAGGATTCCCCCTTTGCGCTGTGGTATGTCCTGCTGTTGGCGTTTCTGGGCGGGGCGGTGTTGAATCTGATGCCCTGCGTCTTTCCCGTGCTGGCCGTCAAGGTCTTCGCCTTCGTCAATCTGGTGCACGAGGAGCGCCAGAATCTCTACGTGCACAGCGCGACCTATACGGCGGGAATCGTGGTCTCCATGCTCGTGCTGGCGGCGGTGGTGCTCGGCCTTCAGGTCGTGGGTACCCATGTGGGCTGGGGGTTTCAGTTTCAGGAGCCACTATTTGTGGCCGTCGTGGGGGCGGTGCTGGTGGTCTTTGCGCTGAATCTATTCGGTGTCTTCGAGGTGACGCTTGGGCCGGGGAAGCTTCAGGACGTGGCCGACCTTCCCGCCAGTCCACGCAGGAGTTTTGGTGAAGGGGTGTTGGCCGTGATTCTGGCGACGCCATGTTCGGCCCCCATGCTGGGGACGGCCGTGGGCTTTGCCCTTGCCAATTCGGCCTGGACGGTGGTCCTCATCTTCATGGTCCTCGGCCTGGGGTTGGCGGCTCCCTTCGTCCTTTTGACCTGGATGCCCGGAGCGGCGAAATTCTTGCCGCGGCCCGGTCCCTGGATGAAGTATTTCAAGCAGGGGCTGGGGTTCGCGCTTCTGGGCACGGCGATCTGGCTGTTGTGGCTCATCGGGCAGATGACGGGCGTGGGAGGGGTGACGCGGCTGCTGATCTTCTTCTTGGCCTGCTCCCTCGGTGTGTGGCTCTACGGTATCGTGCAATTTCGCTCCGCCCCCGCGCGCAGGGTGGGGCTGGCCTTTATGGTGGCCATCGTGGCGCTGGCGGGCTTCTGGTCACTGCGTTTTGATGCGGCCCCGTCGTCGACGTCCGCCGAGGCAGCGGAGGGCGCCCTGATCTCGTGGAAAGAGTGGAGTGAGGAAGCCGTTCAGGAGGAGCTTGCAGCGGGAAGGCCCGTATTCGTGGACTTCACCGCCGACTGGTGCGTCACCTGTAAGGTCAATGAGGCGAACGTGCTGGAACGCACACGTGTGTTGGAGGCGATTGAGGAATATGACGTTGCCATGTTCATGGCAGATTGGACCCATCGCGACGAGGCGATTCGACTCAAATTGGCGGAGTTCGGCAAAGCGGGGGTGCCCATGTATCTCGTATATAGTCCGGAAGCACCGCAAGATCCGCAGCTATTGCCGGAGCTGTTGACCCGCACGATGGTGGTGGAGGCGATGGAGTCGGCGGCTCGTCCCTAACGCTCGGTTGGCGCTTGCCGCCGTAAGGGTGTACAAGAAAGGGGCGAAACTCATTTGATTGGGACAGATCGTTGAGGACAAATTCAAAGGAGAACTCATGAAGAAGTGGACCTATCTTTTTGCAATTTCGTTTCTGGCAGCGGGCGTCCTGGGCTGTGACGATGAATCGGAGGCAGAGGAGACCGAAGAGGAGTCCCAACAAGAGGAGTTGGAAGAGGGCGACGAGACGGAGGACGACCAGGGAGAGGCCGAAGAGGAGGCGGCAGCCCCGGATGAGCCCATCATCGGTGAGTTGTCTCCGGACTTTACGCTCGTCGACGAGCAGGGTCAGTCGCATACACTGAGTGATTATCGCGGCGATGTGGTGGTCCTGGAGTGGTTCAATATCCCCTGTCCCTTCGTGCGCCGCCACTACGAGGCGCAGACCTTTGACACGATCATCGAGGAGTTCGGCGGCCTCGACGAGATCACCTGGCTTGCCATCGACACGACCTTCGACAACACCCCGGAGGATACGCTGGAGTGGAAGGAAGAATCGGCAGAGCTTCGCAACCACGATTATCCGGTGCTCCAGGATCCTGACGGGGACGTTGGCAGGCTATACGGCGCGCAGACCACGCCTCATATGTTCGTGATCGACGAAGAGGGGATCCTCCGATATATGGGCGCCATCGACGACGATCCAAGCGGCAACGAAGAAGAGCCACACAACTATGTGATGGCCGCTCTGACGGCGATGGCCGAAGGAGAAGATGTGAGCCCCACGGAGACCGAGCCCTACGGTTGCACCGTAAAGTATGACGAGGATAGCTGAGGCCTTCGATTCGGGGGCCGATGGTAGCGATGCCTTTATTGCCGGAGCGAAGAGCTATGAACTTGGATGTCCAACACTATAAGCGGCAGTTTTGGAAGGCGGCGCTGGTGGGGATTCTGACGGCGACCGTGGCCGGGTGCATTTCCACGAAAGAAGCCGATGGCGAGCGATGTCCGTCCGGGTTCGAGTTCGACGAGGAGCGCGAGCGCTGCACCTCAGAGGGCGGTGAATTAGACGCGGGCCATCACGATACGGGGCCGAGCGATCGGGATGGTGGCGACATTGATCCGCCGCATCCCGACGTGGGCGGTGGCGAGGGGGATGCGGACTCCGGTGAGCACACGACCGATGCAGGCCAGGATATCGACACCGGGTCACCGGGCGATCCGGACACTGGGGGAGAGCCGGATACCGGAGGAGAGCCGGATGTCGGAGGAGATCCGCCGCCGACGAATTGCGAAACTCAATCGCTCGAAGATCGTCTGACAGCGATCACGCTCCAGGAGACGACTCTGGGTGGAGGCGTCCACGCGACAGCGGCGCCTGACGACGGGGCTTTCATCGCTGCCAGCAACGCCCAGCAGATCACGGTGGCGCGGTTGAGCGCCGATGGATCGGTAGTGGCGACACATGACTTCGACGGGGACGCGGTCTATGGATTGGCCGCAAGTGACTCTCAGATCGGGCTCTTGATCTTTCGCGAGCCCGATGTCATCGCACTGTTGATCGCTGACTACGACGGTACGGTCGTGAGCGACCAGACGTTGATCGGTGACGTAGACCACAACGTGGAGGGGAACGAATGGTTCGGCAATCTCATCCGTGACGGCGATCTCGTCGAGACCGGGGGACAGTGGGCGGCCTATTATACGGTCACAAGGCTGTGGCCGGACGGGGTCGCCCACTACGGAGATCAACTGCGGGTATTCGAAGCCGACGGCACCGAGACCTGGGGAGGATGGGGCTGGGGATGTAGTCACAGTATGGAGCTTCGGATCTCTCATAATGGCGAGCGCCTGGGGCCGCTCTGTCTGTCCGATTGCTATCCCTCCAAGGGAGTACACTTCAATCATCAGGGAGGTCGGTTGTGGACCGACGAGGAGGGCTCGGATTGTTGGGGAGGCTATGGAACGGCACTCGGAGCGAGCGTGGCCGTCGAGGGGGGCTTTTGGATGGTATTTGCGGCGACGGACGAACGGGACTCCTATGACGTGGCGATTCACCGGATCGACGGTGCGTCGACGACGGAGACGATCTGGCTGACGGAGGACGAAGTGGACGCTCAGAACCTCAACGCGGCGATGTATGGCGACGAGTTGCTGGTGGCCTGGACGGAGGGAGGGACATGGCAGAGCGAAGGAGTACAGAGTTTCGCTCTCGTCTCCCACCCCGGCGGCTCCGTCGTCGACGGACCGCAGGAAGTGCCACAGGCGCGACTCAGTGGATCATCGGATTTCTTCAATTTCACCAACGGTGATGTGGGCTGGGTGCAGCCCGGTGCAGACTGGGGTGAGTTGGAATTGATGAGGCTCGGAGTGTGTCCGTAGATACGGGAGTAAGCATTCAGTGGGGGGGGAAGGGATTCCGAGGGGATTACGACATACCCCGATTGCGACGGGGGACCGCGGAGCACCACTAGGATCCGTCCTCGACGCCGCAGCGATCGACGCGGCCTTTGCAGATGGCGCGCACCTCGGGGATGGCAGGGGCGTCGTCGGAAATTCGGATGCGTCCGATGACGGTGACCTTCTGGCCTTCGTACTCACCGGCGCTGTCGCCATCGAGGCCGTTGACGGCAAAGGAGGATCCGTCTGAGAGGCGAAGGGTGCCAGCGTAGGCCGTTCCTTGCTCCGGGGCCTGGATAGCCTCCAGGGTCCCTGTGGCCAGGGTCCACCGACCGGTACGTTCTGTCGCGTCGTCGGCATTGTCGACCATAGGGGGGGCGGGCAGGTGCTGCGGGGCCGGTTCGATGGGGGACTGGCCGGGGGCGACCTCGACGGAGAGGACACGCAGGTGGTCGGCCATGATGTGCTGCGTACGGGGATCGGGCATGTATTCCTCGCCATCGATGACGACGAGCCGGTCGTAATAGGGGAATAATTCTTGTTTCGGACGGTAAGAAATCAGATAGCGCTCCCCCTCATCAGTGACGAGCCAGGTCCCCTGGAATTTCTTTCCGCCGGCAATGGGGTCGATTTCGATTCGTCCTTCGAAGCGTTCCCCCTCGAATTCCCGTTTTTCTTCGGCCATAACGGTCTCTTCCTCGTCGGTGTCGTCGTCGGGGATTTCGTCGTTTTGTGTGGCGGCGCCGGAACTGCAAGCCGCGAGGAATATGGTGGAAGCGGCGGTGATGGCGAAGCACGAAACAACAGGGCGTGAAAACATCGGTGGTACTCCATCGGTGGATATACGAATCAAATTGTCGTCGACCAGCGGCGATTATAGGGCTACAGAAATTCGTTGGCGATCATCTGTCCCAGGTCGTGGAAGAAGGGAAAGCTGATTTCGTCGTATTCGTAGACGTCGTCGTTGAGGCGGCGGTTTTCGTTGACGTAGGCCACAGCGGTGACGAAGAGGGCGCGCTGCGACTCTTCGTGGACGATGTAGGCGTTTTCCACGTGGAAGCCGTACGCTCTGCCACCTTTGTTATAGTAACGCACAGATTCGCGGGACAGGACTTCGCTGATGCCGGGGAGGGCGGCCTTAAAGCGGCGCTCCACGCCATCACCGAGGTTGTAACCTCGGTGGGAGGCGAATTCCTCCGGGTCGCGAAGCATGGACTGCCGGAGAAGTTCAACGTGGTCGTCATCCAGTCCCTGGAAGTGGGCGCGTTTGTCGAGTTCGGGGCGAAAGATAGCGACCATTAGCCGTTGGTGGTCTGCCAGAGAGAGGTAGTTCATGGAGCTGAAGTCCATGGGCTCGTCGATCACCTGCCTGGACTCGATATAGGATTCGCCGACCATCAGTCCTTCCACTTCGACCGGGGAGAGTTCGAGCTCACTCTGTCTTGGCGGGACGATCTCATGCAGGACTGACAGGCCATCTCGGTCCGTCTCATGCTCGATGCTGATACGAGGGGACCACTTCTCCTGGGTCGGTGTGCGGTCGGAGAAGAAGCGATGTCGCAGGCGCAGGCTTTCGAGTCCGGCCTGCCAGCCAATGCGGTTGAGCGCTTCGTGGCCCGCCAGATCAAAGAGACGGTTGTAGCCCGGATTGCTGGAGACGATCTGGGTGTCGTCGATGATATTTCGAAGGGTGTCGAAGGGCTCTGGTTCGAAGCCTGTGTCGTCGATGAGGTCCGGCAACTCCTCGAAGTCGTCGGGGTTGTGAAACCAGAGCCGTGCGTCGAGATCGAGATCGGCAGATTGTGCCAGCTTCTGAAGGGCGGCGATGGAGGCTACGGTCTTAATGGAACTCGCCGGATAGAAGTACTCGGCGTCGACACGAAATCCATGGTGGACGAGACAGGTCGTATCTTCGTCGACGTCCACGACTTCGCCCACCAGGAGTTGGAAGCGGTGGGCCTGCGGGTCCTCGAGGAGAGCGCGGGGGCCTTCGGAGAGATATTGGTCGAGGAGATCCGGGAGAAGGGGATCGGCGCTGGCCTTGGCCTGGAGTTCGTCGCAGGCAGAGGGGGCGTCGTCGGGTTCACCAACGGCGTCGGGTTCGGGGGCGATATCCGGCTCGGGATCGACTTCGGGTGCCGGCTCAGCGGTCTGTTGGGTCGGCTTGGTTTCTGAGACCGGATCGTCCGTGGCAGTGGGAGAGGAGCAGGCGGTGAGAGAGATGAGGCAACCAAGGAAAAATAGAAGAACAGCGAAATCTGCCGTCGAAGAGGGAACGTCGGAAAATTCGCCGCTGGGCGAGGATTGCTGAATGGGATTCGGCAGAGACGATTTCATGATTATTCGTCGGGCAGTTCGGCCAGTTGAGGTGGGTTGTCGGAGGGCTCCGGGGCTTCGCGAATATAAGAGAGGCCCTGTGTGTCCGCATCTTCGCGGTGGCGCGACAACAGGCGCCAGGAGTTGAGGATGGTGTTGTTTTGCATCCAGTCGGCAAAGTTGAGGCCGGGCTGAACATTATAGTGGTACTCACCACCTTCGGGGAATCCGAAGGCGGAAGCCGGGCGAGTGCGCAGCATCAGTGATTCGTCGTCGAAGGGTTGGACGGCGATATTTCTTCGATAAGCCGGCGTGAAGTCGAAGTATTGTTCGGCGTTCGAGGTGTAAATAATTCCCATGGACAGGCCCAATTCGTCGAGGGTTGTGGCGATGTCGACCATCGTGGTGTCCGCCGTCAGATCGCCGCGCACTGGGAAGACGCGATCGTTTTCCCACAAGGAGCGGATGAAGTCGTATTTGTCCTGGTCTGTGACAAAGGAGGGGATTTCGCGTCGCTCATAGGCGCGAGCGGTCATTCTCAGGCGAGCGTGGATGACGGCGCGGGCGATGTCGAAGGTTCGCTTTAAGGCATCGAAGCGCTCGCCCTCACCATATTTTTCCTTCAGGGCGGTGTGCATCTCATCCGCATTTTGGGCGGACCACAGGTCGATGAACTCCTCGGGAGTGTCGGCGCGGGAGAACATCAATTCGTAGAGGTGATGGACGTTTCGGATCTGCTCGTCAAAGTCCATCAGAATCAGGATCGCCGGCTGGGCCCAGGCGCCGATCAGGTAGTTCTGGTCGGTACCGACGCCCATATAAATGCCGCCGTGGCCGTCGACGGCTTCCCGAAATAGATAGTGGTGGTGTTCATTGGAGACCCAGTAATGGGAATCGCGAGTCAGGGATTCGGGGTGGGGATCGAATTCGATATCCTCCAATGCCTGGCGCACCACCTTTGGGAGAGGCTCGGTGGGATCCATGGCAGTGGCGAGCAGATCTTCCCACCACTGGTGAGTTTGAGAATCGCCTTCGGCCACGGCTTCGGCGACGGCGTCGGTGGAGGCCCCAAATGCTGCCAGACGGTCCTCGGCGGTCGGAGCGGTGGGAGTGCTGCTACTTTCTTCGTCGGCCGGTGCCTGTGGTGGATCGTCGGAGGGAGTGCGATCGCAGCCGACGGTGGCAGCCGTGAGCATCAGGAGGGTAGTGCCGAAAAGGATCGGGCCGTATAGCGAGGAAAGTCGAATCATGGTGATGGCTCTGGAGGCTGAGATTCGGAGGAAGACCGGGTGCTCAGGATGCGGTGAATGGCGAAGATCAGGGCGAATAGGGCGATTCCTAGCAGGGGGAACCAGCGCTCGACGAGAGTCATGTCGTTGACCGAACTGGGCTCAACAGCGCGGTACAGACTGATGACGACAATGGAGAGACTGACCACTACGAAGATGGCCGGTAGCACCGGGTATCCCATGGCTCGATAGGGGCGTTCTATGTCGGGGTGCTTCTGTCTCAGAAGAAAGAGTGCGATGACGACGAGAGAGCCCAATAAGAGCATGGCCACGCTGGTCAACTCAAGGAGGGCCTCGAAGGTGCCGGAGACGACGAGGAGGATGCTGACGGCAGCCTGCAGCCACAGGGCGACTTCGGGGGTGGAGCGCGGTCCCCATTTGCCCACCACTTCCGGGAGGACGCCGTCGCGCCCCATGGCTGCGGCGATGCGGGACCCGGCGAAGATGGTGGCGTTGATGGAGCCCAGAAGGCCGATGGCGATGATGGCGACGGCGACGAGTTCTCCGTGGTCGCCCCACAGTGCCGAGGCGGTGGCCGTGCCGGCTTCCATGGCCTGCGTCAGCCCGCCCATTCCGAGGACCGCCACGAAAGCTGCGGCCATGACGGCGTAGACACCGCTCACCAACAGAGTGCCACCGATGAGCCCGATCGGGAGGTTCTTCTCATAGTCTTTGACCTCGCCGGCGATATAGGCCACGGCGTTCCAGCCGGCGTAGGCGAAGTATACGGCGAGGAAGGCGCCGGTGAAGCCGGCTACGGGAGATAGATTTCGATCGTCGAAGCTCTCCGTTGCCGAGATGGCCGTGTCGTGCGGACCGGTGACAAGGACCCAGACGGAGATGAGAAGAAGTATGGCGATGGGGACCAGCGACAACAGGATCTGTGCCCTCTCGGAGACCTTGGTGCCCAGGACGTTGAGGACCGTCAGCGAAAGGAGCAATGCCAGCCCGGCGGCGCGGACGCCCGTAATGGACAGGGGCCCAAGGGCGACCAATTCCGCCGACCAGTCGACGTCGACCACCGGCCCCAACAGGACCGGCAATTGATACTCGCAGACGGCCACCGACATGGTGGCCACGGAGCCGCAGAAGACGCCCAGAAATAAGAGCCATCCGCCGGCGACGGCCGTGGATCGACCGAAGGCGGCGTTGAGAAAGACGTAATCGCCGCCGGAGCGGGGAAAGATCGACCCCAACTCGGCGTAGGCCACGGCGCCACACAACGCCACAAAGCCTCCGAAGAGCCAGACGAATAGGTAGCCCCCCAGAGTGGGCATCTGTTCGGCGACGATCCGAGGCGACAAAAAGATCCCGATACCCACCATGGAACCGGCCACGACGGCCACGGTCCCCCAGGGGCCGATGACGCGTCGGATCTTACCGTTATTTGCTCGAGATGAATCGCGGGGCGGGGTCATAACGCCATTTGGGAGAAACCAGCAATTACCACATGGGAGTCGGTGATATGCCGGAGTACGCGTTCAGTAAGCTCACGCAGTGATGTGACAATCCTCTTGTGGGAGCGCGGGCTGCCAGCCCGCAATGCGGCCAAGCTGGCCGCGCTCCCGGAGGGTGAACGCTTGCATGCCCGAAAGAGCAGGACAAGGCACCGGCGTATCCGGATGAACCTAATCCGGAATGGCAGGTGATGACAACTGTGGCCGTACCAGTGGGAGTGAGCGGCGGTGATCGGTGAGACCACTCTACACGTTCAATCCGTCCCTTGCCCATGCCCTCGCCCCCGCCCATGCCCGCTTTTAGTTTTGCGCCGAGTCTTCGTACTTCGAACATGGCCGTAGCGAGGGTCGGGAAGCACTTGAACTCTCCCTGGTCCCGGGCCGCACGTCGCTAAACGTACGCTTGTTCAGGGACTAGCCGTTCGGTGATGCGATGGCACGAGAATGGGGGAACCGACCAGTCTGGCGAGGGCACGATATTCGGCTTCGATCTATGAAGAACAAAAGGCCATTGAGTCGCCGTCGAACTTGATGAATCTTGCAGTCTGGGGCAAAGTTTATCGTTGAGCTTTTCTTCCTCAGAGGATGTGTCCGCAGCAGGTAGGGGGGAAATTTTTTCGAGTTTGATCTATTCTGGCGAAAGTGGGCGATAATTAGAGAAGCTTGCGCGGGCACAAAACTGAATCTTGGTCTCTACTCAGGAACGTCATGTTCGAAGATCGGAAGCGACTCATATTGGTGGCAGCGGCAGCCCTTGCTCTACTGGCGGGATTGCTCTGTGTGATATCGCTGGTCGCCTTCTTTTTGTTCTCCGGGTTTTTCGGCTCCGAGGTCGACGACTATTACGAGGCGGTAGCCGAGGTAGAGGAGTTATTGAAGACGAGTCCCGATCACCTGCCGGCCAGGGCGAGCGATCTGGCCGAAGAAGGGGATGCCCAGGGGCTTTTCGAGTTGGTGCGCGACGAGGTGGCTCTGACACCTACGTCGGACGGGGCGTTCGAGGAGATGACGACCTATGTACGTTGGGGTGAGCGCGGTGCCCTGCGCTCCGGTCAGGGCACCTTTCGTGAGAAAGCCGATCTGTTGGTCGCTCTTCTCGAGGAGGCCGGGCTCGAGGCGGAGGTCGTCGGGCCCTATCGTGGTGAGGAGGTGACCGAAGAGGCGATTATGGACGCCTTTTTTCGAGATATCGAGCGGGAGATAACGTTTGGTCTCGATGATGACGATGCCCGGGATCTGGCCAACCGTCTGTCCACAGAAGATCGCCGCGACTGGGTGGAGCGCGACGATGGTCCCCGTGGAATGGAGCTCGAAGAGCAGCTCTGGGAGCAGGCGGGGGAGTTGGCCGAAGAATTGCTTGCCATGGAATCGGGACCGAGCAGGGCAGGTCGTTATAGTGTGTCGGTCAACGACGGGATCCCGTTGGTCCGGGTAGAGATCGGAGGTGCGCAGCGCTACCTCAACCCGGGCTTTCCCGATGCAGAGTTCGACGGCGTCGAAGTCGAAGAGGACCTCGAAGCAGCGCCGGAGGCGCAAGGACTAATCGACGTCGATGCCCGTCTGGAGATTCTCGTCGCCGGAAGCTCTCCGCGATGGCGGCAAATCCTGGAGGGAAGCTGGACGGCCGATGAAGTGGTGGGACGGCAGATGGCCATCGGAAGTACGGCCGTCCATGAAGCGAGCGCAGTGGCGACGACCCGTATCGGCGATATCGACATTCTCACGCCTTATATGATGATCAACGGCCGCGAGTTGAGCCCCGTGGAGAGGGCGGAGTTGTCGGCTTTCGGAGAGCAAATCTCAATGGATGGGCAGTGGGTGGGACTTGACGACGAGCGAGGACAGGTGGTGCGAGGCGACCAGCGCATCGAAATCAACAGGGACGTGGACGTCGGTGCGGTGGCAGAGGTCGACGTCGAGGCCGAGGCGCGGACCTTCCCGGATATTGAGCTTCGCCTACAGGTGTTGGATGAAGATGGGTCGGCAATCACGGGTCTCGGAGGCGCCAATTTTTCCGTCGAAGAGGAGGGGGAGCAGATGAGCGGGCGTCTCGTCCAGAACGCCGGACGCCACGAACGGGTGCTTTTTCTATTGGACACCTCCGGGAGTATCCCCGACGAATTTCGGGGAGAGCCGATGGTGGACTTCTCAATGGAAGTCGCCGAGAGGATCTACGATGAGTTCGAGGATACGGAGTTGGCGATCGTAAGGGTCGACGGAGGGAGGTATCGAGACGGCCTGGATTCGGATGAGTTGTGGACCACGGATCTTCAGGAGTTACGCAAACAGGGCGACGACGCGATCTCCAGAAATGGGGGCTCCGCGCTGTGGCAAAATCTGGCCGAAGCCGGAAGGTTGGATCCCACGGTCATCGTCTTCGTCAATGACGGTCGAAATACTGGTTCCGACGGCGAATCGGTGCGCCAACGGGTCAACGCCGGACCACCGGCGCTCATCGTTGGTGTGGGACCGGTGCAAGAGGACGTGCTCCAGGAGATGGCCGACCGATCCGGAGGGGAGTATTTCGATGCCATGGAGGCCGAGGATATCGCCGATCCCCTCTTCGAATTTCTGGGTCGCCAGGAGGTGCGACCTTATCGGCTTCGCTACACCGCTCCCTATGACGGGCGATCGGAACGAGGGGTGTCTGTGAGGGTCGAGGGCGCCGACGACGGCACAGAAGGCACGGCGACCTATGCGGTACCTGAAGATCCGGATCCGTCGCCGGCGATCGTCGGGATCCGACTGCATTTGGATGTGGGCGACGTCTCGGTGACTCGACTTCTGGCGGGAACGGACGATCTGGACGAAGCCGCCAATCCCTCGGAGAGAGTCCGCAATGACGTGATCAGCACCTTCTTATCTCCCACGACCGTCTTTTTTGAGGGCGATGCGCCGATGCCGTCGGTCTGGCTCAGCGATTACGTGCAGGCGCTCCAGAGCCAACAGG
The DNA here is from genome assembly GCA_007131755.1 of Myxococcales bacterium. Lineage (GTDB taxonomy): Bacteria > Myxococcota_A > Bradymonadia > Bradymonadales > Bradymonadaceae > SLJM01. Next base: position 23,115 of record SLPW01000233.1, read on the forward strand.
AGTATGTGGCGGCGGGAATAGACGGTGACTTGCAGGCGACCTTCGATGCGATGGAAGGGGGGTTCGACTATTTGCCGGCACGAGCCTTTGTGGCCAATCCGGCGCTTCCGGGAGCCCTCAGCGCGGAGGAGCGCACTTTCGTGCAGGGGATGCGTGTTTCCATCATGAGAGAGCGAGTGGATTTCGGTACCGGGCTGAGGCGTTCGAGCTTTGACATCCTTCCGACGGCCCGCTTTGCCACCATGCGGCGCGCGGCCTACGATCAAGTCGACGATGACGACACCACCGATTACGAGATCACCCTGCGGCGCACCGCCTGGCTGGCACTGATGGAGGCCGCCAATTTCGGTGCTCTCCATGAGCCGACGGATGTGGGAGAGCGTGGATATTCGACGTACAATCTATTGCGCGACGAGGAGCTCAATGCCGTCAGCTCCAGCCGGCGAATCCGCCCGCGAAACGCCTTTTCCTCCGACGTCAGTGATCGCGATGAGTGGGCGCCGCTATTGTCGGCCTGGACTCGCGACTGGAATCTCTTCGTGCCCGTCGACGGCAGTCCTCGGGCGATGTGGGTCGTCCAGGATACAACTGGCGAGATGTATGGTGTTCTGGGCGATGGGACGGGGGGAGCGGATACGTACGAGCGCGTCCAGCGGACGATGAATGAGCTCGATCGGGTCTTTCGAATGCTGGCGTTATATACCATGCCCGCCAACCTCAGCCCCGCCCTGGGAATCGTACAGTCTTACTTCATGCGGCTGGCCCAGTTATACGGTGCGGTGACGATGGTGCTGGCGACGATGAATCCCGGAGAGTTGGACGGAGCCGTGGCGGACGCCATTCGCGGCCTGGCCTGTGATACGATGATGACCATCGCCTTCATGCCCTTTAGCTTCGCCTCCGATGCGCTGACCATCATCGACGGACTTCTGGCCATAGGCACCGAGGAGACCTCTGTGCCCAGCCCCTGTGATTTGCTCTGACGTCGACGCAAAAAGGGGACTGAACCAGGTGAAGTGAATATGGCGAGTGGTGTGATTTCCTCGCCAGCATTCATTTATGAAGGGCCATCGCCGACAATATGCCGCCGATGTACAATGGGGCCTCCATCGTATCTCATCGGCTGATCTCCATGAACCGACTCAAGTCCATAATCAAGCACCGGCCGGAGACCCTATTCTACGTCACCGTCGGCTTCTTGGTGCTGTCTTACGTGCTGGTGATCGCCATCGACGTATTCAACGTCTTCGATCTTCACACGCGGTGGACCGCAGGCGGTGAGCGTCATTATTTCTGGAAGCACTGGTTTCAAACCCCCGTCGAAATTCCCACGCAATGGGTCTGTCTGAGCGTGTTGATGGTCACCCTATTCTTGAGCGCCGGTGCCGCATATCAGCGCGGTCACGGCGATGAATTCGAATTCTCGATGCTCTTCGGAATCGGCGTTTCCCTGATGCTCATTGAGGACAGCCTCAATCCGCGCCACCTGCTGCGCCACCAGCTAAGGGACCAGGGGTTTGCCAACTATGGCACTGTGATCACGCTCACGGAGCTCGCCTATTTCGCCCTTCTGGGCGGTCTGCTTGTCTTCGTCTTCATCTATTTCCGTCATGTGTTCTGGAAACGAGAGAAGGTCCGAAAATACCTGATTCGGGGCTATGTCTTTTACGCCATCGCCGTCGGATCGTCCTGGTCGGGGCCGGCCTTTCGCACCGCCAGCGAGGACTTTCCCGACCTCTATACCGTGACGGGCCGCTTCTTTACCCGGATCTTATTCTTCGACGGCGGCGAAAGAGAGGCCCACTTTCAAAGTGTCAACGAGGGCCTGGAGAGAACCAACGTCCACCTTCTCGAATACTGGTTCATGGATCGTGTGTGGGAGGAATCCTTCGAGCTTCTCGGTGCTTCGGCACTTCTTGTGGCGGGCCTGGCTTTTTTTTTTTGGTTTACTTCCTTTGAAGACT
>SLPW01000099.1 GCA_007131755.1 Myxococcales bacterium
AACCGACCGAGGTAAGCGCAACACGTAGATATAACGGAAGGAAAAACCAATCTTGGTGAGAGACGGCTCAGAAAAATGCCGTCATCTGAAGAAAATATAGATTTGAGCTCGCCCCAAACTCCGACGGCACCACCACTGTACTCTCCAACTCTCCTCCCTCCGTCGCCTCCACATCGATCTCTCCGCGCTCTCCCACGCTCCCATAAGCGCCGGCGGTGATCGTTAGCTGATCCTCGATCTCATACTCCACGGCGGGAAAGAAGATCGCGCTCGGATCGAAGATATTCATCATCATCCCTCCACGGAAGCGCCAACTTCCCTGGGTCAGATACATTCCCGTCGCCCCCACGTAATGTCGCCCCATGAGATAGCTCTCGCCACGGGCCAACTCCTCCCTCGCCATCGCCGCGCCGTAGCCCTCGGTGCCGTCGAAGCCGAGTCCATTGTAGTGATATTCCAGGCCCATCTGCCAATCCATCGACACCCGCTGGGCGCCGATGGTCGTCCGCGGTCGCTCTAACTCCTCCTCATCGATATTCCACAGCCCTTCGGCCTCTGCAAAAACCTTCCAATTGCCGGCCAGCAGACTGAGCCCGCCCATCGCACTGAATCGCTCCCAGAAGCGCCCCATTCCCGCGTAGACGTCGGCTCGGGCGCCGAAATACTCCACCCTCGTCCCCAGGGACAGGGGCTGTCCCGAGCCCCTGTCGGCGACCACCATATCGAGCTCCCACCGGGGTGAAAGGTGGGTCACCGCCCGGGCGGCGTCGATCCCTCGGCGTTGAATGGTGTCCAGCTCAAAGGGGCTCAGCGGGGCGAAGCGGTCGGCCACGGCGAATAGGTCCGAAACTCCCCACCGTATGGCCTGACGTCCCAGATAGATATCCATTCGATGGAAGTACAAGCCCAGCACTGCCCGATCCAGATCATGGGTAAACCGAAACTCTTCGCTCTCCAGCAAATCCACTCTGGTATCCACCCTCCGCTCGACACCGGCCGACGCCCCCAGGCCCTGGCCCACGAATTCCTCCGGGAGAGAGGAGCTCTGCCAGTAGAAGCGATTATGAAGGGTCAGATCGGCGCGGCTTCCCCACTGCCCGTACCACTCCATTCTTCCCACGGCGCCCCCAAGGCTGGCCTCCTCGCTCAGGCCCGGCACGTCTGCAATCCCCTTTAGCCCTCTCATATCTACATAGGCGCTCATCAACTGCAGGTTGGCCTTCAACTCCAGGTAGCCCCGCTCGCCATCCACCAACTCCCAATGAGCCTGCGCCGGCGATGTCCAGCCCAGCGTCGCCACCGCCACAGCTGCCAAGACCCCGAAGGCAACCCTCATCGGCCCTCCTCCTTATCGCGCTCATCGGCCACCACGATGCCGCTATCGAGGCGAATCACCCGTCGGCACCGTTCGATGACTGCCGGGTCGTGTGAGGAGAACAAGAAGCTTACCCCGTGATGTTCATTGAGCCGCCACATCAGATCCAGGAGGGATTCCGAGGCATCACTGTCTAGATTCGCCGTCGGCTCGTCGGCGAAAACTACCGAGGGATGTCCTGCCAGGGCTCTCACCACGGCCACTCGCTGCTGCTGTCCGCCGCTGAGCTCGTGGGGCCTGCGATCTTCCATCCCCTCCAGGCCTACCTCTTTGAGCAAATCCATGACGACCTGTCGTCGCTCCCTGACCGGAACCCCCTTTAGCATTAAGACAAACTCCGCGTTTTCATAGGCTGAGAGCACGGGGATCAGATTGTAGGCCTGAAAGACAAAGCCGATATTCTGAAGTCGAAACTTCGCCGCCTCTTTCGTATCAAAATCGGATACTCGCGCCCCACCGATGTCGATCGTCCCCTCCGTGGGCTGGTCCAGACAGCCGATCACGTTGAGCAACGTCGTCTTTCCCGACCCCGACGGGCCGGCGAGTACCGAAAACTCCCCTTGTTCCACATCGAGATCCACTCCTCGAAGGGCGTGGACTTCGACCTCTCCCTGTCGAAAGATGCGATGCACATCCCGGACCTCGATCAAGGCCCGCTCGTCCTGACTGGTTTCCATCTCCATCACCTCCTCCTTCTTCTCGCTATTCATAAAACCGCATCGCCTCCGACGGCGCTTGTTGGGTCGCGCGATAGGCCGGATACAGGGCCGCCAGACAGATAAAGACAAAGACCACCGCCGCTCCGATGGCCCACATCGGCCAATGAATCTGGGAATGAGCGACCATATCCATCGAGATCCCCGACACATCGAATTCGTGATCGATCGTCGCCCCCAGGTTGTATCCATGCCGCGAAATCCAGGCGTGACCGGTCAGGCCCAACAACAATCCTCCCCCCATCCCCATGGCGGCCACCATTACCGTCTCCAGCATCACCAGTGCGCCAATTCGCCGCGGCTCCAATCCCAGGGCGCTGAGCAAACCGAGTTCACGAATGCGCTCCATCACGGCCATCATGAAGGTATTGGTGATCCCCAGGACGACGATGAAGACCAGGATCATCAAATAAACCCAGATGATGCCCTGGCGCATCTCGATGAGGGCCTCGAATTCCGGCACTGCGTCGCTCCAGGTCATCACCTCCAGCCCCTCTCCCTCCCAGTGCTCTCGCAACTGCTGGGCTACCGCCTCGCGCGTATCATCGTCGACCAGACGGATCCCGATCTGCGTAACACCACTTCCATAGCCCAGGGTCTCTTGCATATCCTCCAGGGTCGCATACGCCCTGCCTTCGCCCGCCTCTCCGGGAGTGCTCTCCAGAATTCCATCGACGAAAAATAGGCCCCGGGTGACGTCTCCCTCGACATCGCTTGCCGTGACCACCACCCGATCGCCGATCTCGAGCCCCAGGCGCTCGGCCTCGGCGGCGGCCACCACGATCGGTCGCCGCCTGTCGTCGCTGAGCAATTCTCCTTCGATGAGCCGCTTAGACAAGTCGATAAAGGCCCGATCATCTTCGGGATCAATCCCCTGGACCAGGACGGCCTCCGAGTTCGCCGCCGTCCCCAGAAGACCTACGGCCAACACCCGCGATGAGACCGCCTCGACCTGCGGCATCGACTCCAGATGCTCCCGTAGCTCAGTGGACCTCTCCACGGTCTGACCACCGGTGGGCAATTCCCAATATCCCTCGCCATGGATCAACACATGACCGCCCACGGCCTCCACGACATTATCGCCCATCTTCTCCATCGCGTCGTGGACCAGCCCGAACATAAAGAGCATCAGACCGAAGCTAAAAGAAATCGCCGACGTCACGATGAGCGTCCGACTTCGATTGCGCCAGAGATTTCTCCAGGCCAAGCGCGTCAACATCTTAGGTCCTCCCTGAAATGGCTTCCTGCACGTTGAGGCGAATCGCCGTCACCGCCGGCCATACCGCACATAGGGTGCTCACCACGACCAACCCCATCACGGGATACAAGACGGTCTTCCAGGTCATGATGAAGTAAATTCGCTCCGCAAAAGAGACCCCCATCCAGGTGGCATCGCCCTCCACAAAGGGGCTCAGATCGAGCCCCGCCGTAGCGTGGAAATAGGTCGCCGCCGCTCCCACCACTCCTCCGACTGCCGCTCCGATAAATCCCAGCAATGCCCCCTCGGCAGACACCAGCCAGAACAGGCGGGGCTTCGACATGCCCACTGCCCGCATCACCCCGAATTCTCGGTGGCGTTCAACAGTGCTCATCCGCAACGTATTGAGTACCCCCAGGGCGACCACAAAGAAGACGATCAAAAAGATCACCCGGTTCATCTGGTCACCGTAGATCAGTAACTCGTAGAGGCCCGGCTCCACCTCCTGCCAGGACCGAGCCCTGACCTGTGAGCGGTCGATGGCGTCGAGGCGCCGCTGGAGCTCGTCGGCCAGGACAGGAGCGCTTCCAGGATTGTCCACCCGTAGGATCGCCTCATGGACTGCTCCCTCCACGGCGGCGATAAATTGCGCCTCCTCCAGATGTAGCAGCGCCGCCCGGCGATCGATGCGGGAATTTCCGGTCTCCAGAATTCCCACCACCTCCAGCAGGCCGTCACCCATGCTCCCGTCGGCCCCTTCGGCGATCACCACCAATTCATCGCCCACACCAACGCCCAGGCTCTGGCTCAATCCCCGCCCGATGACCACCTCTGCTGCGCCCTGTTTCGGCGCCTCTTCACCGAGCCACCGTCCCTGGCGAACCCCCTCGGCCATCACCGTCACCCGAGGCTCTTCTTTTGGATCCACCCCCAGAATTCGCGCCACCGAGGAGCGCTCCTCGTGGCCGATCAGCCCGAACAGTCGCACCCGGGGCGCCACAGCCTCCACGCCGGCCGTCGACGACACTGTGTCTTGGAGCTCCTCATCCCACGCAAAATAGTCATAGGTCGCGGGCTGATCGATATAGCGCTCGTCCTGCAATTGGACATGCCCTATATCGACCTCTGTCGTCCCCCGCACCATGAGGTCGAAGAAGCCGTCGAAGAAGCCGTAATTCCAGATCAGGATCGCCGTCGCCACCGCTATCCCGGCGATCGATAGCCCACTTCGCCACCGATTCCGCAACAGATTGCGCGCCGCCATCTGCCAGACCATCATTGCTTATACTCCACGTCAGTCCACATCACTGCCACCTGCTTGCACTCACCATTGGCCGACTTCAGCGCGCAATCCGTCGCAGGCCGCGGCGCGTAAAGATCGAGTCGTCAATATCGACCCCAAACTCCAGGCTCTGATACTCCAACGTCGTACTCTCCGAGGGCCTATCTTCAGGGCTCACCACCATCCGATGGGGCACCTGCTGTTGACCGACCTGTCGAACATCCGAAAAGGAGAGGGTCCGCACTTTTTTGTCGTCGTCATAAAAAGTCGCCTTCATCGGCGTCCACTCCTCGGCATCCATCAAATACTCCACCCGGCTATAGACGACTGGCGCTCCCTCCCTGGGGATCATCGTCGCCTTGAGCACCGACTCTCCCTGATGGTCCGCCCAGGAAAGCTCCGTGGTATAGTCCTGTCGAAACTCCGTTTCCCGGACCAGGTCATCATTGGTCAGGTGGCTGCCCATCCAGTCGTCGGACAGCATTCCCGTGGGTACCCGAACCAGGCGGTCCGCCCGCGGAGCGTAATTCCACAGCCCCTCTTCGGTTCGAAGCGTCGCCGTCCCCGCCTCCCGCGACGGGGCCCGGATCACGAACAGGGCGTTATCCGACCCCGCCGTCCAGGCCTCCAGGGTCAACTCCCGGGTGCCCCTTCGTTCGGTGACAATGGTCATCGTCATTTTGGCCTGCGAACTCTCCGATCGATACAGCTCATCGAGGTGGTCTTCGATCTCCTCCACCGCCGGAAGATCTGGCTTCTCTTCGGCATGAGCACTGGCCCCGAAGGCCATCATCACCATCACCGCTATCCACACACTCTTCGACTTCATCTCAGGACTCCTCATCGCCTCGCTCCCATTGCTCGAAGTGCTCATGCAGCACGGTTTGGAAATTTTTGAGCACCGCCACGCCCCTGGCACCATCTCCCCCTCCCTCGGGGGCAAAACTCTTGTCTACGACCTCTTGCACTAGCCCCAGCACCTCTTCGAGGGGCGGAAATGTCTCCGGGTCTTGCAGGGTCCCGATCATCAAGATTCCGTAGCGCAAAAGCTCCATAAAATGCGTCACCACCTTCGGATCCAGCTCCTGTCGGATAAGCCCCGCCTCGTACATCAATTCGAAAAATCCCAGACTCCCGCGGGTCTGCTCCACAATATTTCCCTCTGTGTACAGATAGGAGCCCATCACCTTCGGATCCCGCCGGTAGATCGCTTCCAATAGGGGACTCTCCCGTTGGGCCTCCAGAAGATGCCGATAGATCGTCGCCAGCGTCCCTCCCTCCGGATCGGCCTCCACCAACTCCACCAGGCGATCGACATAGGATTTGATCTCCTGGACCAATAGAGCCTCGAAGAGCTCTTCTTTGCTCTCGAAGTGCAGATAGATCGCTCCCTTACTAACCCCTGCACCGTCGGCGATATCACTGACCGTGGTCTTGTCGTATCCGAATCGTTCGAAGAGCTCTGCCGCCGCATCAAGGATCCTGTTGCGTCGAGTGGTGGTGTCTTTTTCTGCTGTCATATCTTCCTTTTTGACTATTTGACCAAAGCCGTCTATCTGGTCACAGGATAACCCAAAACAACCTTCAGTCAAGAGCTTTGACCAAAAAAACCATTTTGGTCAAAAATTCACCGTCTGAAACCGACAGAATCGGATCGAGATAATCCCAAAGCCCAAATTTGGATAAAGAAAATCGGCCGAGGCAAGCGAAACACGTAGATATAGCAGGGAGATCCGACGGATTACCCGGACGGAGACTGCTCCGGTTCGTCGGGCTGTTGCTGACCTCACGCCAAAGGCGGCCGGCATTCACGCCGATGTCGGTCGCCATTACTGCTCGTGCTTTCCTCCGGTGCGCAACATCTCGGCGAAGGCGTCGGGAAGCGGTGACTCCTCTACACCTGTCGCCGCCTCCTCCACGTCGTAGGTCACGCGCACGAACTTGACGTCGACGCTGTCCATTTCGCCGGCGTCGAGCTCTTCACTGAGCTCCAACAATACCCAGCCAGCTCGAGGGTCGCCGTCTTTTGGCTTGCCCACGGACCCGATATTGATGGCGTGACGATAGCGCATCCGTCCATCTTCGCCCTCTTCGCCGACAATCTTGTGGAAAGGGCGGTGCGTATGCCCGAAGAGCATCACATCTGCCTCGAAGCGCGACATCATGCGCCGAAAACTTCGCTCCGGGCGGTCTTCGAATAGGTATTCATTGATCCGCCGCGGACTGCCGTGGACCATGAGCAGCGAAAATTCTGCATCCCGACCCAGGCTCAATCGAATATGGCGCGGGAGGGTGCGCAGCCAGCGTCGATGGTCCTCGTCGATGACCTCATTGGTATAGCCGATGGATTGTTCGCCGCGGCTCTGTTGAATCTCCGTCTGATATGCGCAGCCACAATCGTCGCTTCGATCCCCCACTCCCTCATCGTAATTTCCGGCCAACGTCGGGATATGACGCCGGCGAATCCTCTCCACCACCTCATTGGGCCAGGGAGCATAGCCCACGAGATCGCCAAGACAGTAGATCTGATCCGGGCGGTGGGCATCGATCGATTTCAGCACCGCCTCCAGCGCCGGTAAATTGGCGTGCACATCACTGAAAAATGCGATCTTCATCGCCTATCCCTCCGTCGTGAAGGTGGCATCAAAGAGCTTACGGAAACGATCCAGGGCCTGAGGCTCAATGCAGTAGCAAACCCGTGGCCCATCGACGGTGCCCCGTATCAGTCGGGCCTCTTTGAGCTTTTTGAGATGCTGGGAGACCGTCGACTGGGCCACGGGCAACTCCTCGACGAGTTCTCCGCAGATGCACTCCTGGCGCTTCATCAGAATCCGCAAGATCGCCACCCTGATTGGATGTCCCAACGCCCGGGCAAAGCTCGCAAGCTCTGTTTCCGCCTCCTCACCATGCAAGGGGCCGACAAACTCCTCCTTTGCCGGTGGACAACACTCCTCTGTTTTCAGATCGGTACTCATAAACTCGCTTCCTGGCTTTATTGACCCGTTTTGCAACTTCACGACGTCCTCTTTATCGCCTATCGACGATAGACGGTTGACCTCAAAAATCAATACCCCTACGTTGGCCGCCCGAGGGTTAATCGCAAAAATACGATTTACCTGCCCGGGCCAATGATCGATCCCGAACTACGGATTCCACCAATGACATCACAGGACAAAAAGTCACAACTCGACATCGAGGGCGCCAATCAGGACATCGGCTTTTTCGAGCGCTATCTTACGGTGTGGGTGGCCCTGTGCATCGGCGCCGGGATACT
>SLPW01000076.1 GCA_007131755.1 Myxococcales bacterium
GCGCCCGAGGCGCCGGCGCCGTCGCGGGGTTTAATGACGATGGGATAACCCACGCGCTCGGCGAAGTCTCGGATCTCGTCGGCCGTCGTCGCTCCCGCGGACGCAGCACAGGGGATTCCTCCCTCTCGGAGCACTTCCTTCATCGCCGGTTTGTCGCGGCATAAATAGGCGGCCCGGTAGGACATGCCCGGGATCTCCGCCTCCTCGCGTACCTTCGCCACGGGCAGGATATGGGCCTCAACCGTCGCCTCCAGGCGGTCGACGTGGGCCCGGCTCTGCACGAAGCTCACCGCTTTCAAGAGCGCCTCTTCGTCGCAGACGTTGTGCACCTCTTCGTAGTGGGTCAACAGATGGCGCATCTCGTTGTCGAGAGAGGACTTCGAGCCCTCACCAATAGCGGTGACCGTGGCCCCGATCTGCTTGAGAGCGCGTACGAAGAAGCGCTGGTTTGCGGGGAATCTCGGCTCTACGAAGATCACGTGCATCGCTCAGCTCCCAAGTCGGCGGTAGAGTTCCTCGTATACGCGGGCCTGATTGGTCCAGGAGTAGTCCTTCTTCATGCCGTTCTTCATCAGAATAGGCCACTCATCTCGCCGCCGGTAGGTCTCGAGGGCGCGGCCCAGTGCCCAGTGTAGACCGGTGGCGTCGTGATGATCGAAGACAAAGCCCGTGCCCGTTTTATTTGCGGGATTCCACATCTGGACGGTGTCCGCAAGTCCGCCGGTGCGGTGGACGACGGGGACCGTGCCGTAGCGAAGGCTATACATCTGGTTGAGGCCGCAGGGCTCGTACCTCGAGGGCATGGCGAAGATATCGGCGCCGGCCTCGATGCGATGGGCCAGGGGTTCGGAATATCCGTTGAAGAAGCAAACCTGGCGCGGAAAGGCCCTTTGCAGGGAGGCGAACATCTGCGCAAGCCCGGGGTCGCCGCTTCCCAGGGCGATGAGCTGCACGTTTCGCTGCGCAAGCAACGGCGGAAGGGCCTCGCCGAGAAGGTCGAGCCCCTTCTGGCCGGCGAGTCGGGAGATGACGCCGATAAGCGGCACGCCCTCGACGTAGGGAAGGCCCATGCTGTGAAGGAGATGCTTCTTGTTTTTTTCCTTTCCGCTCAGATCGTCCAGATCGTAACGATAGGGAATGAACTCGTCTTTTTCGGGGGACCAGCTCTCGTAGTCGACGCCGTTTAGAATACCCACCACCGTCGAGGAGCGCTCGCGCAGAAATGGGTCCATGCCGGCGCCGTATTCCGGCGTCTGGATCTCGCGAGCGTAGGTGGGGCTTACGGTGCTGATCCCGTCGGCGTAGAGCACGCCGTGGAGCAAGAAATTGATCCGTCCCTGATGCAAATAGTCCTGATGCAGAAGATGGGTCGAGCCCTGGAGGTTCAGATCGGGGAGAATTCGCGACGAAAAACCGCCCTGATAGTTGAGGTTGTGAATGGTCAACAGCGTGCGCGTATTCTCGAAGAGTCGATCCCAGGAAAAGCAGGCTTTCAGCGTAAGCGGCATCATCGCCGCTTGCCAGTCGTGGCAGTGCAGCACATCCGGGGAGAAGCCCATATGTTGGCTGGTCAGCAGCGCCGCCCAGCCCAACGTCAGATAGCGAAGGTGCTCATCCGGGTGATGGGTGTAGATCGAGCCCCGGGCGTAGAGGACGGGGCAGTGGACGAGAAAGGCCGTGGGGTTGTCGACGTCTCTCAGTACCCTGACGCGGTAGTGATGGTCGCCGAGTGCGATGTCGAGATCGGGGAGGACGACTTCTAGGTTCAGTTGAGAGGTGTCGACCTGGTCGTAGAGCGGCGTGAAAACACGCACGTCGTGGCCGAGATTGGCCAGTGTCGGCGACAGGGCGCCGACGACGTCGGCCAGGCCGCCGGTCTTCGAATAGGGGACCATCTCCGAGGATATGGCGAGGATATTCATGGCGACCCCCATGGGCTCGGGGATTTGGTCAGTGTACGGGTGATTCGGGGATAGCTATCCATCTCGATGCGGAGCCGGATGTCGGTGCCGTCGAAGTGGTGAATGTCGAGAATGTCGGGGATGCGGTGATGCGGTGGTTTCAAGGCGATACGTCGTGGTGCGCGGGAGAGATTTTTTGTGGGGATGTTCCGTAGGTGGTTCCTATCGCGAAATGGTGAAATCGACAAGGGGCGGAGGGCTGTGCGCGGAACGCGGAGCGCTGAGCGCTGTACGCGGAGCGCTGCCTCGCTGGAAAGGAGCGCTGATGCGCGGAGGCGCGATAGAGCCCGCGAAGCGGCGCTGATTACGCGGCAAACAGCGGCGGCGGTATGGGCTGTTTCCACGTGACGTGGTTAGCGTGAGGTTTCGCCGTTTTGACTGACCTCGTCGAAGACCCCTGCCGGCTTGTCCGCTCACAACACACGCTGGAGCCGATGACATCATTGTTATCGGAGCGCCGTAAGGCGCTGATCACTGCTGGCGGTGAATTGCTTCGATGGTCGATTCGCCTGAAGTGATAGGTCTCCGGATCATCGCCGATGGGATGCGATGACAAGATGTCATCGGCTCCATTGCTCATAGCTCCTCAGGTCATGATGATACGAGCGTAATGGAGGGGGCCGCACGCCACAAACGGAGTGCTGACGTCCTGCGATGGCAGCGCCACGATCTCGCTAGCGCTCGTCGTGGCGCCGAGGGATGCCATCGGCTCCAGGAATTCGTCGGTTCTCCTGCTCGCCATGCAGCTTTGCACTGAGCGTCCGCGAGTGATTCACGGGAATTCCCTTGCCGAATTTACTGTTGATCTAATATCAACTGTTGATGTCATATCAACAACGGGGAGTGCGATGTGGACGAGCCGCTAAATGATGCGGATGTGCAACAGTTGCTACGAGTGATAATCGAGACTGGCACGGTGGTGTTTACCAATCATGCCAGGCAGCGAATGCGTCAGCGTGGGCTCGATGAGGTCGATGTCCTCAACGTCCTGCGGGCTGGATACTGCTCTGGTGCCGATCTGGTACGTCAGAGTTGGCGATATCAGATACATACACGGAAGCTGTGTGTGGTAGTTGCGTTTCGTTCGGAACACAAAGCCGTCGTCGTGACGGCGTGGAGGAAATCATGAAGTGTTTGATCTGCGGTGAACAGATGGACTCGCGCATCGGCAGCGCCCCGTATGATGCGCTGCCGGGAGTGGTGCTGAAGGGCGTGCGGATCAATGAGTGCCCGGACTGCGGCGAACGAGAGGTGGAAATTCCTCGCATCACGGAGTTGAACCGAGTGCTGTCACGAGTACTCCTATGCCAGTCGACGCGTCTGACAGGCCCGCAGATCCGCTTTCTCAGAAAACATCTGGGCCTGTCCGGGACGGATTTCGCGCGCCGAATGGGCGTGAGCAAGTCCACCGTCTCGCGTTGGGAATCGGACAAGCAGAAGATCGGGTCCAGCAATGATCGGCTGTTGCGGATGATGGTGGCCTACGAAGAACCTGTAGAGGACTTTACGGATCGACTCCCCAACGTCGCCGGCGAAGCGCCCGATAATCGGAATATGCGAGTAAACGTTCGTGAGGCCGACCAACGGTGGAAGCCCGATCGAGCGGTCTGTTGAACTGTGGGGAATGTTCCTTGCCGGTCGCGACCCCGGACTCCCTCGCTACGCTCGGTCAGCCGGGGCTACGTGAGAAGCTATGTGCGTTCGGTGGTTGAAGGGAGAGGATTCGGAAGGGGTTGGGTTTGCGCAGGACCCCGGAAGTCCGGTGGTTGACGGGAGAGGATTCGGAAGGGGTTGGGTTTGCGCAGGACCCCTCCCCCCTCGTTATCACTCGGGGACCTCCCCACGGCGCGTTGCTTGTGGGGAGGGTCTATTGCTTCTACCCACGTCTTATAGCCTGCGCCGCAAACCCCAAACTCCCATCGAAGGCGATTGACCTACTGCGCGAACCACCCTGAATTCGTCCGCCCCTGTGGTAGCCCCGGTTGACTGTTGTTCAAGGAGCCCGGGGTCAGGGACCAGGGAGAGGTTCGATCATCCTTTCGCCGGGGCTCGGTATATATCTTGCTGTATCTCCACGATGCAGCGCGGAGCCGACATCTGCAGGCTCTTCGCTGGACGAGAAGTTCCCGATTGTTGGAGTAAGGCTCTTCCAGACCCCCTGACGACCATGAATTCCCACCGCATCCTTCTTGCCGCCGTATTCGCCCTTCCCATCGCCGTGTTGAGTGTGGGGCTCTACGCTCCGGACGCCGAAGCATGCTCCCCGATGGAGCCCTTCTATAAGATGTTCCATGCCGAGATCGTCGAGGAGGACACGCCGGAAGACGTCGAAACCCACGAGTTTGGGTCGTTGCATTATTACTACAACGATGACGTGATGCTCGAGATCACCAACCACTCTGAGGAGGAGTTGGAGTTTCAGATCGTCGACTGTCCGACCAGAGAGGGGTCATTTGATTCCGAAGAGTATACCTGTCTCGACCTCGTCTTGGCCCCGGGAGATACGGGGTGGCTGACCATCGAGACTCGTCCCGCCAGTGAGTTGGAACACGGAGAGGTAAACGAGCAACTCTACTCCTGGCACCTCGGTGACGAAGAAGGTCTGTTGCATACAATCTACGAATTCGAACATCCCTACGAAGGCGACGATTTGCCGGACTACTCCGGGGCGTGCTCTGGAGCTGTGTGGGGTTGTTCCACCGCCGGTGCTTCATTGCCCGTGGATATGGTGATCCTCTTGGCCATTGCTCTGGGGGCTCTGGGCGTGCGGCGATTCTGGACGGCACTTCCCGAGGCTCGGGTGCAGGGGTGATGGTGATAGCTTAGGGCATGTGCGGGGCCCCTCCGAGCCCAGGCGGCCGGGTTCCCCGGCCTGGGCTCACCTCCCCCGACCCGCTATCGCGGGTGCCCCGGTTGGGGAGGGTCTAGTGCCTTCGATGGGAGGGGTTGATGCCTATGGCGTAGGGTAAGAAAGCCGGCTTCCGGCATCGCGAGGCTTATTGGGACCACCAGGGACTGAGGGAACGGGCCAGCGCTTCAGCGATGGGTTCCACCTTCTCCGAGCAGATATTCATCTCATTGAAGGGGTCGAAGGGGTCGGCCAAGAGATCGCGGCGCACCTCCAGGCATAGCGCGCGGCCGGGGAGGGCAATGACGTGGTCCCAGGCCAGGGTGCTCGGATGCAGGGGGTAGGTGGCGCTCTCCTCGAGGGGCCAGCCGAGCTCGTCCAGATTTTTGCGCAGGGCCTCGATGACGGGCCGGGGGCCGTGGTCGTTGCCGTCGAGGTCGTGGCAGATGACGTCGAACTCCGGGCGAAGGGGCCACGTATTCCAAAACTCCGGCTCATAGGCGCGCCGCAGACTGTCGACGATATTCTCGTCGACCTCCACGTCGACGGTGCGCGGGGCGTAGGTGTGGAGGATGACGACGGCGCCGGCAGGTGCGAGTCGTTCTCGCGCCGATTGTACGAAAGACGTATATGCCTCGTAGCGCTCTCGAAGAAGCGCCATATCCGCCGGGGTCTGCACCCAGGGCATCAGCCCGGGGGTGACGCCGCCTTCTTTGAAGGCATCCTTGGACAACTCGATGCGCCGATTGCAGTCGATGAAGGTGCGCGGGATGCGACAGCGCAAGACCTCGGCGCGGCGCGTGGGGTGGGCTTCGACAAAGCGGCGGGCCGTGGCGGCGGCGACTTCGAAGGCACCTACGTCGGTGTTGACGTGAAAGAAGTCGCAAAGGCCCTCGGGATGAGGTCCGTCGAGTTCTTCTTTGAACGAGCGAAAGTCCTCGGTCTTTGTGGCGCCGTGGGGAACCTCGATGAGGAGATCCACAGGCGCCGAAGCGTCGGTGTCGGTGCCGTCGAAGACGTGGAGATCGAGAATGTCTCGGATGCAGTGAGTCGGTGGTTTCAAGGGGATACGCCGTGGTGTGCAGGAGAGGGACTTACGGAGGGCTCGAGGGTTTTAGATTTCTCAGCATCAGGCGTCAATCAGGCGCTAAGTATACGGGATTGCAACCCACGTCGTCGATGGGTCACACCCATCGATGTGGGCTATCCTCCTCCGGGGCCTGTGGTGTGTCTGGCCACCTCCCGGGTGCAACCTTTTTTCAATTCCGGCGGTGCTTATTGGTGGGACGTTGGAATCGCACTCTTAGATGTACGGAGAATCGCCTCATGGATACGACCGTTCGCCCCCTGAGTATTGCCCTCATTCTATTTTTCTTTGCGGGAGGTATAGTCTCCGTCATCGGTTGCGGCGAGGAGGATGATCCGGAGATCATATCGCCACCGATCAATATCTTTCACGTGGGACATGTCACGGAGAATAGTGCCAACGTGGGGATGTCGTTGTGGCCGGGCTATCATAGCGAGGACGGTTCGCTCCCTCTGAGTGACGGTGGGTTGCTATGGAAGAAGGGTTATAATCCATCACTCGAGGATCACGACGGGATCCTGTCCGGTCTCCACACCCAGACGAACGACGAATATGTAGTGTGGGTCGATCTGCTCGGTCTTTCGCCAGGGACCGTATATTATTTGCGCGCCTACGCGGTCTACGAGTACGGCACCGTCTACAGCAATACCCAGGTATTCACCACCCAGGGCGATCCTCCTTCCAATCAGGGAAATGGAGGAAACGGCGAAGACGCCGTCTACGGTGACGGCGTCACCGATAGCGATGGAAATGAGTATCCATCGGTGATCATCGACGATCAGGAGTGGATGGCCGAGAATCTGAGGACCACCAGCTATGCCGATGGCACGCCCATTCCCCACGTCGAAGACGGAAACGAGTGGATCAATCTGAGCACCCCCGGCTTTGCCTGGTATGATAACAATGAAGGCTACGCCGATCCCTACGGTGCACTGTACAACTGGTTCGCCGTCGAGACCGGCGAGCTGTGTCCCGAGGGCTGGAAGGTCCCTTCCGATGATGAGTGGTCGCAGTTGGTAGACGCCCTGGGGGGGCCGATGGAGGCGGGAGGAAAGCTAAAAGATACGGGGACCGTCGAGGCCGGCGATGGATTCTGGGACGACCCGAACGAAGGGGCAACCAATGCCACCGGGTTTTCGGCGCTTCCTGGAGGCTATCGATATACGAACGCTTCTTTTTCGCAGATGGGCAATCTCGGCCGCTGGTGGAGTGCCGACGAATCTACGGACAATCTGGCCTGGGCGCGACTGATGCACGCCTATTTCAATGGCGTGGAGCGGCTGGAGGGGAGCAAAATAGAGGGGTTCGCTGTCCGTTGCCTCAAGGAGTGATGGAACCCGAGAATTGTAGAGATGTTCCGATGGGTTGGAGATCGGCTTGTCACCGCCGATGACCGCCGTTCACTGAGGTCGGAGACGGGATGTCCATCGGAGAGGCTGTACGGAAGGCTTTCGGGCCCTTCTTCGCCACAAAGGAGGTCGGCCACGGCAGCGCTCACACAGCCCTATGAGTTGTCGGAATTGGCAGGAGCGATGGGACGTCTGTTGTCGGACTGAGTCAGGGAACCGAAGCGCTATCTTTATCCCAGCACCATATGCAGTTCACATCCCTCCTCGGTGGCGCGCCAGCCGGGGGGGATGAGCCAGGCGCGACCGTCTTCGCGAAGGTGGCGGGCCAGCCGGCCATGCATCACCTCGTTGTCGGGGTCGAATTCCCAGCGCACCCCGTCGGGGAGATCGGAGTGGCCGAAGACGTCGGAACCTTTTGCCATATCGATCAAGGTCTTACGGGGAGGGACGTTGAGGCGGTAGACGAAGCTGTCCTCGGGATAGGTGTGGACCGCCGGGCGGTGGGTGACGATCTCCATGGCGCCGAAGCGCACGTGGACTCGGATGGAGGGATTGTAGAATTGGGTCAC
>SLPW01000530.1 GCA_007131755.1 Myxococcales bacterium
CCTGAACAAGTGCTTGTTTCGTCACGAGGGCTCGGAGATGCGCGTAATGACAAGGAGAAGAAACGCAGGCGATGCAGCGCATCTTCAAGTTTCAGGTGAGCGCAGCGAACCGGTTCGACGCCGTCAGTGCGCGCAAATGCGAGGCCGCAGCAGACAGAAGCGCTTGTTCAGGGGCTAGCGCAACATCAAGACCCCCGGTTGGTGTGGGGCGGAGGAGGAATCCCAGAAGTTGTGGACGCCGAGATTCCAGTGGGCACCGTTGGAGGAATTGAAGGTGGTATACAGGCGGCCTATCCCGTGATGTCCCAGAGTGGATTCCGTGTGGGCACAGTGAAAATCCTCGCGGGACACACCGTCCAGTAGGTGGAGGCCGAATTCGTCGTAGGGATCGCCGGCGATGAGCCCCTGTCCGGTGGTGCAGGCCTGTCCGTCCTCGGTCAGGGTAGAGCCGTCGGAGTGAAGGATGGTCAATCCCGTATAGGTGTTGTGCCCGCAGATGGTATCGCCATCGAAGAAGTTGCACTCCGGCGGAAGCTCGGTGGTGATATAGTCGCGTTTTTCTCCGCCGACGAAGGCCAGCACCTCGCCGGCGGAGACCTCGTAGAGGTCGCTGGCGTCGATGCTGTAGTTGTCGACGTTTCTGTCTCCGTTGTAGACCCGGTGCATGTCGCCGGCGACGCGGCCGATATTGCCGTAGTGGCTGGCGCCGGGCCGGGGATAGTCGTTGTCCCACCAGCGCTGCGGACGGTTGTTCAGGCCGTCGATGGAAACCACCGTCCAGCCACCGCCGCCGAGAGCCATTTCGCAGTAGACGTTGAAGGGCTCGGCGTCGCCGGGGGCGATGGGATAGATCCCGTTTCGAGTCACTCCCGCCTGTCGCAGCTCCTCGCAACTCTCCAGCAGGGGCACGTCGCGTACGAAGAGGGCCCCCATGGCGGCCACGCTTCTATCTCCGGCGTCTCCACCGCAGCGTGCAGTATTTCCGGCGCTGAGGTCGTCCTGACCGCAGCTCGTTCCCGCCGTTCCGAGGCCGATGCGCGAGTCCGGCGTGCCACAGTCGTTTTGTTCGTTGCCGATGATGCCGATGCGAGCACGCGAGAATTGGTCCCCGGGCACCATATTGTTGAAGCCCTCGCGGTTGCAGTTCTGTTGCAATGAGCTGTCGGCCATCGTCCCCTTCCAGGCTTCGCGACCGACCTGAAAAGGCACGAACGCGTCGTCGGAGAGGACCTCATAGAGAGAGTCGCCGCCGGAGGCGATGGGCAAATAGCGGTAGGCGGGATAATGAGTCTGACCCGGCGGGCCTTCGAGGCCGACCATCAATTGCGAAAAGGGAAGTTCCACAAAGCTCTGCAGTTTCGCTTCCTGGCGGTTCAGATCGGGGGCATCCGGGTTGTATAACTCGTCGTTCGTCCACAGCGGCGCGTCGTAGTGAAAGGTATCGCGCTCCCCGTCGATCTTCATCGTCAGCGTCCAGCCCCCGCCGTGGGTGAGCATGTCACAATAGGCGTCGTAGACCGACCCGTCGTCGGCGCGAAGGGGATAGACGCCGTTGATGCCAAGGGGACCGGCGTTGTAGACGCTGTTTTCTATGCGATAGTCGAAGCAACTGTCGTGGACCGGTGGGCCGGCGTCATTGGTGGAGCAGAGCACGGAGCCTGTAATGGGAACCGTGCCATCTTCTCGGTCCTCCCAGGTGCCGAAGAAGCAGGCGTCGTCGGTGCGCATCAGGGGCACGTCGAAGCCGCCCGTGCCATCGGGTTGAAGCTCGCCACAGCCGGCGCTGTTGGTATCGCTGAGATAGAATCGACAGGGCTCTCCCTGACAGCGGCCCCTCCAGGAGTGGAGGCCCACCGCGCCGGGAGCATTGCGGTAGATGCCGACGACGTTCGGCGGCTCTCCATCATTGAAGTCCAGAATCGCCTCGGCGTGCGCCCGGGTCCTGGGGACGATGAGCTCCATGCCCATGTCCTCACAGGTCTGGCGATAGTCCTCTACGTCGTCCTGCAATTCGGCGTCGTCGACGCGCACCATCGTATAGCCCGCACCGCCGTCGGCGTCGAAGTCGCAATGGGCTTCGAAGGGGGATCCCGTATTGCCGGGCGGGTCGATCGTAAAGATGCCGCTTTCGCCATCGTAGCCGGCGTCGGCCAGGTCGTGGCAGCTCGAAGGCATCATGCACTGTCCGTCGACGCAGACCTGGTCGCCGCATTCGTCGTCGCTCTCACAGCCTGCATCGGCGACATCGCCTGTGTCGACGTCGCCGACGTCGGTGTCCATGCCGACATCGGCGACGGCAGCATCGCTACCATCGGCATCGCTACCATCGGCGTCGGTGTCTCCCCCGTCGTATTCGCCACCGGCGTCGACGGCGGGATCACCGGAGGCTGAGGACTCGAAGCTCGACGGGTCCTGGATGCAGCCCGTGGCGGCGAGCCACAGGGTGGTCAGAAGTATGCAAACCAGGGAGGTACGTCGCGTGTTATTCATCACAAGTCAGGATTTCGTAAGAAACTTCGCGGTGCAGTGGGGTTGTCATCGCCTCCAGTGTAGCCCGCGCAGATGCAACGTGTCGAATGGGTTTCTTCCAGCATCGCCGCACTCCGACGACTTCGACCTCGTCGTTCAGTCCCCGCCGAATACGGCTCAGGGCGTACGCCGAGCACATCTAGGGCTCGTAGGCGCCAGCGGCGCAGGGGTCGGGGCGGGCTGTGCCGCGTTGATCATAGGCCGGGCAATCGTCGCTGACGATGCCTGCCGCCGGGCTGTCGCCGTCGATGGCCATGGTCCGGGTAAAGCCGCCGTTGTCGCTCAGGGGAGCGAGACGTGGGTCTGCGAATTCCACATCCTGCGAACAGGGAGTGTCGGGATTGCCGTTCTCACGGACGTCCGGCCACTGCAGGTTGCCCCCGCCGTCGTCGAAGGTCTCGTGGCAGGACAAGGCGCTGAATTCATTGTCCGTCTCGTTGTGGGAGAAGATATTCGCCCTCAGGTTGACCTCTCCATCGGCGCCCTTGAAGATGGCAGGGGCAAAGTCGGCGTGGTTGCCGAAGAAGGTGGAGTGAATAACGTCGACCACGCCGTTTCCCGCCCACAGGGCGCCGGCGTTTCCCGGCGTGGCGTTGTCGGCAAAGGTGGAGTTGATGACGGTGGCGTTCGTTCCACCGCCGAGGAAGAGCCCGCTTGCGTGGGCGCCGGTGGTATTTCCGGAAACGGTGGAGTTGGTGAAGAGCAGGGGAACGCCCTGGTGGTAGATGGTGCCCGTGCCGCCCGAGGGACTGCCCTCCATGTCGTTGTTCTTGAAGGTACATCGGTCGAAGACGGCGCCCGTGCCCTCGAGGTTGTAGGAGAAGAAGGCGCTTCCGTGGACCTGAGCGCGATTGGCCTCGAAGTGGGCGCCGCAGATCTCGAAGTCGACGGGATCGTCGAGCCAGAGGCGGTCGATATAGAGGCCGCCGCCGTTTCCGTATTGACCGGACTCGGCCCAGCTCTCGGCGGCGTTTTCGAAGAAGAGGGAATCGACGACGCGCAGGTTGGTGCTGCGGCTGAGGACGCCGCCGCCGATGGAGCCCCGGTTGCCATGGAAGGTAGAACCGGAGATGACGGCGTCGTGGAGCCCACCGGCATAGATGGCGCCGCCGCCGACGTCGTTTTCCCGGCTTGCGCTGTGGTTGTTCCAAAAGGTGGTGTCGATGACTTTGAGGGTGCCGAACCAGGGGTGGAGGAGCCCGGCGCCGCTTTCGTTTTCACTGCCGGCGGGGACATAGCCGTCCTGGATGGTGATGCGTTGGATGACGAAGTCGATGTGGTGGTCGAGTTCGATGACGCGGACCTCTTGACCTCCGCTGAGGGTGATGTCCGAGCCACCGTCGACGACGGCGTCTTCACTGAGGAAGAGCGATTCGGTGAGTACGATGGTATGCGCGCCGCCGCAGTCGAAGGCAATGGTGCCGCCCCCTTCGTCGTTCAGGGCACGCGCGGCGTCGTGGAGGGCCTCTTCGGTGCACGTTGAGGCGTCTCCGGTGCCGACGACCTGTACATTGCCTCGAGGCTCCACGGGGTCGAGCCTTCCGTCGCAATCGGTGCTCGGATCGATATCTGGCAGGGAAGGAGGATCGCCACCGACGGTCCCGTCGTCGCTGCAACCGGTCATGGCCAGGAGCATCGCCACGACGACTGGGAATTTCGGAACCTTGTGGTCTGTGGGAGGGATCATCTCGGTCCTTCTCAAATGGAGGTGCAATTTATAGTACAGGAATGTGGTTTCTAACGTCAGGATCAGCGAGAACGCGAGATGCAACAGAGTCGAATAACATCGGAAGAGGCAACTCCTGTGGGCGATCGAGCCGGTGACTACCTCTCTCTTCTCTACGACGTCGGCCAGGCGTTGGATGAGACGGTCAACCTCAAGCAGCTTTTGGAGCCCGTGGTGCGGGCGCTGGTGGAGCGCACCGAGATGCGACGGGCGTCGCTGTCTCTGCTGCACCGTAAGCAGCGGCAGATCATCACCCAGACCGCGTCGGGATACTCCGAGTCGGAGCGACGACGGGGGCGATACCGCATTGGCGAGGGGGTGACGGGGAGTGTGGTCAAGACGGGGGAGCCGGCGGTGGTTCCCAGGATCTCGGAGGCTCCTCAATTTCTCTTTCGCAAGAAGACGCAGGAGGCCTTTCGCGACGAGGAAGTCTCCTTTATCTGCGTGCCCATCAAATTGCGCTCCGAGGTGGTGGGCACCCTCAGCGCTCAGCGACCGTTTGACCCCAGGGCCTCCCTCGAGGAGGAGCGCCGTCTGCTCTCCATCATCGCCACCATGATCGCCCAGGCGGTGCGCCATCGCCAGAAAGCGGAGGAGCAAAAAGATGGCGAGGACTCTCGAAGAGCCGGTTTTCACCCCGGGCTGTCCGATGAGGTGGGGCGTCCGCAGGGGATCGTGGGCAATTCGAAGGCCATCCTGGAGGTCTTCGAGATGATCGGCCAGGTCAGCGGCACGGATACGACGGTGCTGATTCGCGGCGAAAGCGGAACGGGAAAGGAGTTGATCGCCGACGCCCTTCACCGCAGCAGTGATCGCGCTGGCGGACCCTTCGTCAAGGTCAACTGCGGAGCCCTTCCGGAGAGCCTCGTCGAAAGTGAACTCTTCGGTCACGAAAAAGGGGCGTTTACGGGGGCCAAAGAGACGCGCAAAGGACGCTTCGAATTGGCCGATGGCGGAACGATCTTTTTGGACGAAGTGGGCGATATTCCTCCGTCGCTTCAGGTCAAATTGCTGCGGGTCCTCCAGGAGGGCACCTTCGAGCGCGTCGGAGACTCCAGGACCCGGCGCGTCGACGTGCGCGTGCTGGCGGCGACGAACCGCGATGTGGAAGAGCAATTGGGGGACGGAACCTTTCGCGAAGACCTGTACTACCGGCTAAATGTCTTTCCGATTCACGTCCCTGCACTTCGGGAGCGCAAGAGCGACGTATTATTGCTGGCCGACCATTTCGTGGAGCGATACGCCCATAAGAATCATAAGGAGATCCATCGCATCTCTACGCCGGCCATCGATATGCTCCATGCCTATCACTGGCCGGGCAACGTACGTGAGCTTGCAAATTGCATCGAGCGCGCCGTGCTATTGAGCACGGACGGCGTGATCCACGGCCATCATCTGCCGCCGAGCCTGCAGACGGCGGAGGCGACGGATACGGAGTTCAAAGGCGATCTGGAGTCGGCCTTGAATAGTCTGGAGCGCGAATTGGTGGTGGACGCCCTGAAGACGACGCGCGGCAATCAGGCTGCGGCGGCGCGAAAGCTGGGCATTACGGACCGCAAGCTGCGGCTTCGGGTTGAGAAATACGACATCGATGCCTCCCGATTTCGATAGGCCTAAACGGAACGGGATTCGACGAAAATGTAGAAGTAGTGGGGGTTGTCCTTGCGCCGTGTCGACGTTGCCCGTTCGGGCCGCGGTCGAGAAGGGTGAATTCACATAAATGTGAAGAATATGAATTAAATTGACATTTATGTGAATTGTCGATGTCCTTCCTGTTGCGCAGCTTGGGCACCGATCAGAATGCGCCCGCCGCGGGCAAGCTCTGGCTGCCGAGGGGTTCGGCCGTGCCGTAGGCGGGTCGAAACCAAAAGCCACGCGGCCGTTTGGCGGAGAAAAACGAGAAAAATTCGATGGTTGTGCACGGCTCTTGCAAATGAACTCCGGTGCAGGTCGAAAACAGACCTGCGAGGTGTGAAAGCAACCAACTGGAGGCATATATATGAGCAAACCATCGATCAATTCCGTAAAAGATGCGCTGGCGTTTACCGACACCAATGCGGTGATGGTGGACCTGAAATTTCTCGACTTTCTGGGCACCTGGCAGCATCTGACGTTGCCGGCCCATCGGCTGGACGAGGATTTCTTCGAGGAGGGGCTGGGGTTCGACGGCAGCTCCCTGCGCGGCTGGCAGCCGATTCATGCGTCGGATATGCAGCTTCGCCCCGATCCGACGACGGCGCGCATCGATCCCTTTCCCCGAGAGAAGACCGTAAGCTTCATCGCCAATATCTACGACCCGATCACGGGCAAACCCTACAGTCGGGACCCGCGTTATATCGCACAAAAGGCCCAGCGATACCTGGAGCAGACACAGATTGCCGACACCGCCTATTTTGGGCCGGAGGCGGAATTCTTCATCTTTGACGAGATCCGCTACGACCTGGAGGCGCATCGCTCCTTCTATCAGGTGGACTCCACCGAAGGGGCCTGGAATACAGGACGAGATGAGGGACCGAATCTCGGATATAAGCCCGGCCACAAGGGGGGATATTTTCCGGTGCCACCCCACGATAGTTTCGCCGACCTGCGCACAGAGATTGCGTTGACCCTCGAGGAGTGCGGGATTCCTGTGGACGCCCATCACCACGAGGTAGCCAGTGGCGGCCAGGGCGAGGTGGGAATGCGCTTCGATACGATGTTGGAGATGGCCGACAAGCTGCAGTGGTTCAAATATATCGTCAAAAACGTCGCCCATCGCCATGGCAAGACCGTGACCTTCATGCCCAAGCCGCTGCACGGCGACAACGGATCGGGGATGCATTGCCACATAAGTCTCTGGAAGGGCGGCCAACCCCTGTTCGCTGGAGAAAGCTATGCCGGGCTCAGCGAGCAGGCGCTGCAATTTACGGCGGGGATCCTCGAGCATGCCCCCTCGTTGACGGCGTTGACCAATCCGACGACGAACTCCTTCAAGAGGTTGGTACCGGGCTACGAGGCACCGGCGAAGCTGGCCTACTCCAGTCGCAACCGCTCGGCGGCGGTGCGCATCCCCAGCTATGCCTCGTCGCCGAAACAGCGGCGCATCGAGTTTCGCACCCCCGACCCTTCATGCAACGGCTATCTGGCGTTTGCGGCGTTGTTGATGGCGGGCCTCGACGGCATCGAGCGCCAGCTCGATCCCGGTGATGCGCTGGACAAAGATATCTACAACCTGCCTCCGGAAGAGCTCGAGCAGGTGCCGAGCGTGCCCGCCGATCTGGAGTCGGCGCTGCAATGCCTGGCCGAAGATCACGAATATCTGTTGAAGGGAGACGTATTTACGGAGGACGTCATCGAAACCTGGATCGACTACAAGCTCGAAAATGAAATCGAGCCCACCCGGCTCCGTCCCACGCCGCTGGAGTTTTCGATGTATTTCGATATCTGATGGCGTCGCAGGGGACAGTCCGGTGTTTCGAGTTACTGAGCGCGAAGGCGCTGTACGCGGAGCGCTGGTTGCGGAACACCGGACAGGGGACACGGGTTCGCTGAGGGCTGCACGCCGTCCACTGTACGCAGTACGCTGAAGAGTTCTGCGGAAGAGACGCTGACCCGCGGCATGGGATGTCGGCGTTTTGTGGAGGGGGCGATGGACTGCTTGACGCAGGCCGACGCCAGTTCGATTCCATCTTCTCATTCAGACTTTCGCCTTCTCTTTCGTCGGCGATGCAGTTCGTAGATCCACCGCGCAGCGCCGATGGAGACGGTGATTCCCGTCAGCAGGAAGGCGTGGTCGATGACGAAGGTGCGAGCCACTTCGATATAGTCCAGAAGTGCCTCTCCCGCGAAATAGGCGGCGGTCACCCAGATCGCCTGGGCGGGAACCACGCAGATGGCGAAGACCCTGGTGGGCACGGCGGCGACTCCGGCGATGACGCCCATCACCGGTCCGGGCACGCAGAAAAGTGCCAGCGCCGATCCCCGACGCACAGGAACCAGGACTCGGTGCACCAGCTCATCGGGGATGGGAATTCGCTCCAGCAGCCAATGCAACGCTCTCTTTCCCAGCAAAGTGCCGAAATAAAAGCCGATCAGTGCCTGTACGGAGGTGACGACGATGGCCACGGGAAAATAAAAGGTCGGATCCACCAGGGGAGCCACCGCCACGAGGTGGATCAAAAAGGGGCTCAACAGGATGAGCAGCATCGGAAGATGAGCAAAGAGCAACGGTGAGATCGCCGCTCCGACCACTCGGCATGTCACCATCGTCGGAAAGGCCAGGGCTACCCACCTCGTCAATGGTTGGGGCGCATCGTTCATGGACCGATAATCACCCATCGATTCCCGAAGCACAACTGGTTCCTGGGGTGTCGTTGCCACGAGCTTGCTCCCGTTTTTTCTGTCATTGAGGGGGGGGGAGTCCACAGCGTACA
Organism: Myxococcales bacterium; assembly: GCA_007131755.1. Lineage (GTDB taxonomy): Bacteria > Myxococcota_A > Bradymonadia > Bradymonadales > Bradymonadaceae > SLJM01. Next base: position 8,668 of record SLPW01000530.1, read on the forward strand.
AGCTATTACGACAATTTCTTTGATCGGCGATCGGCGTCTGGCTACGGTTTTTGGCAATGGTCAACAGGATCGACGCCGGAAACGAATTTACCAATGATGGTGAGGCGCTAATGGCTATGAGACGGATTGCGGTCGGGAAGTTTTTGTTGTTGTCGATGATAATTGCCTTCATCGCTGCCTGTGATTCCGAGACGGAGGCGCCGGGAGAGCCGGAGGTCGAAGACGAAATCGAGGTGATGCATTTCGACATCGACGATGGCGAGGAGCCGGGGCTGGAAAGTCTTGGCGATGAACGGCGTCTCGTGGGACTGATCGACGAGACGGGAACTCAGATCGATTATGTGGCCAATGAGCTCCTCTTCATCGGTGACGAGGGACTGGAAGAGTTTCTCGAGCGCTGGGACGGAACCCTGGTGGAGTCCAGCGATCTGGGTGAGATCGATGCCGAGCTTCCAGTCGTACATCAGGTGGTCGTCGATGCGACGCTGGGGGATTCGGCGGCGCTGCCGGAGTTATTCGAACAATACGACGAGTTGATGGCCGGAGAGTTCGTCGCCACTGATGAGGAGGCGCTGGGGCTTTTGGCGATCGCCATGAAGGAGAAGGTCGTCCACGGAAACGAGGTGACGATCAATCCCTATTTTCCGGCGCAGGGTTCGGAGTTCGCATATATCGACCAGACCCTGCAGGCGGCGCCTGCGGCGAATTCGAACGCCGACGGGCTGGTCAACGGCGCCTATGATCCGAATCCGAAGAATTGGCAGCATTTCAACTCCGGGAGCACTCAGGATGTGGGTGTGACCGATGCCTGGTATGCGCTGGCGCTGGCGGGAAAAACGGATCCCACCGTTTCAGATCGGGTTCATATGCTGATCCTCGACGGAGGGTTTCTGGATCTCGATCTGACGCCGGGTTCCCACTCTGCGATGTTCGGGATGTCCAACGTCGGCAATTGTGGAAGTGGAAATCCCTGCCCCTGGCACGGGATCGCCGTGGCCCAGGTGGCGGTCGGAAACCCCCATAGCGGAACCGGGACCATCGGCACCGGTGGGCCCGTGGCTTCGGCGTCGATGGTCGGGGTCCCCGGCGATCTGATGGAAGTGCTGAAGTGGCTGGCGTTTGGACCGCCGGAATTTGTCGCCGGCAATCCTCAAATCGTCAATATGAGCTTTGGCCTCAACGTCCACTGGACGATTGCCACCGCTATGGGGTTGACCAATTTGCTGAGCGGGATCTTCTTGGCCTATCGAGCCGCCGGCGTCCTGTCCATCAGCGCTGCCGGAAACGACGGCAGGTTTCTCCACGAACAGACCTGTCCCCGCCTTGCCTTCGGTGCCTGTTGGGAGCGGCATAAATATCTTCCCTGTCAGGCCTCGGGGGTGGTCTGCGTCGGGGGGTTGGACGACGACAGTCTCTCGCGACATCCAGGATCGAATTACGGCCATGACGTCGATCTGTGGGCGTCCTTTCGACAGTTTCAGACCCTGGACGGCAGTCAAGATACGCCGAATACGGATCTGGATGAGATCTTCGCCGGCGTGGGCACCAGTTTTTCCGCCCCCTATGTGGCCGGTGTAGCGGCGTTGGTCATGGCCGCCGATCCCTCGCTTTCACCGCGAGCGGTCCGAGATCTCCTCATCGATACGGCGCGCGATGGCGAGGGACGGGCGGGCAAGGTTATCCAGGCCCGGGAGGCAGTCCACGAGGCGTTGGGAGGAGCGCCGTTTCGCATGGATTTCATGAGTCCCGCCGACGGAGCGGTCTTCGAACGGGGGCGGGGCATTCTACCAAGCGTCAGCTTTTTGGCCGGTGATTTTCCCTCCACGCTGACCTGGCGATTCGATGGCGAGGTCATCGGACATGGAACGTCGGCGGTGGTGGACCCCGAGATGACGAGGCAGTTGGAGCCCGGAACCTATGAGATCAGTATCACCGCCGAGGCCGGGCCCTATGAACTGACAAGGACCCGTCACGTCGAATTCGTCAGAAGCCCACCGTCCATCTCGCTAAACGCACCGACAGATGGAGAGGTGTATTACGAGAGCAGTACGATTCCGCTCTTTGCGACGTCGACGCATGCCGAGTCTTCCGATGGAACCCTGGATGACTCCCAGGTGGTGTGGACGGTGCAGGAGACGGGAAGTCAGATCGCCACAGGTCACCTGGAATACGTCTCCGGGAGCGTCCTCGGGGTGGGGACCTGGACGCTGGAGGTCACCGGGAGTGATGGAGTGAGCGACGCTGTCGACGAGGTCACGATTAGCGTGGAGGAAGATCCGGAGGTGGTGCCACCGGACGTCATCATCATCTCTCCGGAGGATGACGATTTCTACAACCATTCCATCCACTGCTGCGGAAGTATCGACGGGTACGAGACGGGCTGGGAGGTTGATTTCAACGGTGCTGCTTTTCACGACGGTACGGAGCTCAGCGGGGACGCGCTGGTGTGGCGTACCACGGTGGACAAGAAGCTCGACGGAAATCCCACCACCCGTGTTCTCGGTACGGGCACCTCCTTTACGGCGATGCTCTATGACGACAGTACGGGTGCCGATTGGAATACCCACCTCATCGAGCTGACGGCGACCAGCCCCGAGGGCGTCTCTCGCACCGTAGATATAAGCGTCTATTTCCCGGGAATCATTCAGTGAGCTTCCTCCCACCTGGTTTCAAGGAGAGAATATGCAAATGGCTATCAAACAGCCGCTTTCGAGGCGTGCGTTATCGGTCTTTGTTCTGCCATTCGTTCTGTGGGTGGGCTGCGGAGAGACGTCGGAGCAAAACGGCGGCGACGATCCCGAGGAGACCACCGGAGCGGATATCACCGTCGTATCGGCTCAGGTCGAACCCGACCAGGTCGTGGTGGGGGAGCGCACGACGATTACGGCGCTGCTCGTAAATGAGGGCGATGAGCCCGGACAGGCCACGGTGAGCGTCGAGATCGACGAAGAGACCTATCTGTCCCAGGAGCACTTCGTGCCGCCTCCGAACGAGGCGGACGAAGAAGCCAACCAGTCCGTCGTCGACATGAGGTGGAGGCCCGAGGAGGTGGGCCAATACGAGGTGTCCGTCAACGGGGTAACAGCGGGAACGGTTGTCGTCGATCCACCGGACGTGGACATTCAAATCCACTCCACCGGGATCACTCCCGATGTGGGCGAAGAAGAGGTCGCCGTCGTCGGAGAGTCCTTTACCGTAGACGTGCAACTTCAGAATTTCGGCGACGCGAATGGCGAAATCGACCTCGAATTCGAGGTCGATCAGCAGGTGGTTGCCGAAAAGTCGGTTCTGGTTCCCACGGCAGGGCCCGGAGGAGATCCGATGCAGACGCAGACACGGGCCGAATTCGTGTGGAGTCCGGAATCGGCGGGCAATTTCGAGTTGACCGTCAATTCCGTGGAGGTGGCAACCGTTCAGGCCTCATCACCCCCCCAGGTATCGATCGTGGAGCCGACGAATGCGCCGGAGGAGTTCTTTGTCGTCGAGGCAAAAGAAGATGGGCAGGGATGGTATGTGGAGATCGATTTTGTGGCCTCGGCGCAGGACGAAACGGATGGTGAGTTGGAAGGGGAGTCGTTGCAGTGGACGACGACAGCCGACGAGAATGATGACGGAACGGTCACCACGCGCACGCTGGGAGAAGGGGCCGAGATTACACAGCGCCTGTTTATGGCAGATGAGAATTGCGGGGCTTTAACGGAGCATGTGGTGGAGGTGGAAGCCGTCAATTCGGCGGGCCTTGCCGCAAGCAAGACCCATCGGGTGATTCTTCAAATGGGGGCTTGTTAGATAGTACTACTTGCTTATTTTTCTGTTGCGTCGGTGATCGGTTTCTGATCTAAGACTGTTTATGAATACTGATACCTACAATGCCGTTTGCTCAGATCTCTCGTCGTTTTGCGACTTTGTATTTGACTCGTGCCCAGGCATTCCGCTGCGCAGCAATCTTGCCCAGTGCGTTGAAGCGCGGCTGTCGTCGGCCAGTCGTAAAACGCATCAGCCTGCGGCGATGCAATTGGCGGCGAAGCCCGAGGATGCCAATGGGCTTCGACAGCGATTGAATCGGGCAACCCTGAGCAGCCGTTGGGTTGATACGACACCTCGCCAGCGACTCTACGATATTGCTCAGCACAATGTTCCCGGTGCTGTTGCTTGGCTCATCGACGACACCGGAATCATTAAAAAGGGCAACAAATCGCCGGGCGTGCAGCGCCAATACTGCGGTAAGGCAGGCAAACGCGAGAACTGTCAGTTGGTCGTTAGCACTCATGTAGCTGGCTGGACATGTTCACAGCCGCTTGAAGCAGACCTGTATCTGCCCAGAAGTTGGGCTGACGACGTCAAACGCCGCTGCGAGGCTGGCATCCCTGACGAGGCCTGGGCGACATCGCCCTGGAGCAAATCGATCGCATGCTCGAAGCAGCATTTCCAGACAAGCCAGTCCTTGCAGACGCGGCTTACGGCAACAGCGGTCGATTTCGCCAGGGTCTTCGCGACCGCAAATTAACCTACAGTGTTGCCATCAAACCGACGACCAGTATCTGGCGGCCCAATGAGGGTCCGGATCCAATCGCCGAGTATAAGGGTAGCGGCCGACGTAGCATTCGCCGTTTGCCGGGAGAATTTCAGCCGATTTCGGTCGCAGAATTCGCTCGCGAATTGGCCCCTTCGCGCGTTAAGACGCTGCGCCTGACCCGCGGCTATCAGCAGCCCAAAAAGGTGCGTGCGGCTTTTGCACGCATTCGCACCGCCCACGGCGCCTATAAGGGGCAAGAGCCCGGTAACGAGGAGTGGCTCATTGTGATTTGGCCCGAGGACCAGCAAGAGCCGACCGACTACTTCTTGTCGAATCTGGGTCGTCGAATGCGGCCGAAACGACTCTTGGAAATCACCTGCCTTCGTTGGCGTGTTGAGCGTGACTACCACGATATGAAGCAAGAAGTTGGCCTCGAACATTACGAGGGTCGAACCTGGGTGGGATTTCACCACCACTTGACCATCTGCATGGCCGCTCACGCTTTCCTGGCAAGCCAGCGAAAGCTTTTTCCCCCTGAGGCCAGTGGAGTCACTGGCGTCGGTGCGAAGGAGAATTGTGCATGAACTCGACCACTGCCAGCATTGCAAACGTCCGTACCAACGGCCCACCGAACCACCGCCCACTCCGGTACCGAAAGGCACTAGTTCACAAGGTTTTGTGCAGGCGCTGTGGAATGGGCTAGGTTTCATGCGGACTTCCAATGAAGTGATCAAGTAGTACTAACTCAGCAGGCGACCCATGAACAGGCTCTTGCTCAAACATGGCCACTTCGCGCGTAAGGCTGCGGTCTTCGATGGTCAGCTCCAGGTAGCCTCTCTTCGCCGAGCCAGACTGCCCACGTGCGTCTTGCTGGCGTTGCTGTTTGCAGCCTGCAGCGCTCCGCCGCAAGCTTCCGTAGACGGCGGCTCCGAGCCAGACGCTATCGAAGATCGCGATGCAACCGCGAATATCGACGGAAGCCATCCAACCGATGCTCGCGACGACAGCGGCTGCCCCGACGGCGGTGGCTGCGACTCGATGCCGCCGGATCCCGAGAATCCAGATCTCGTCGCGCTCTGTGGTGCGGTTCCGGCCACGCTCGACGATTGGGAAACGTGCTATCTTGAGCGCTTTTGCGAGTGGGAAGTCAATTGCAGTCCGCAAAACGGTTATCGCAGCGTCGACGAGTGTGTCGAGCTGTCGTACGCGGTCTCGGGCGGTCGCCTCGCAGCCGAGCGTCGGGAGCGCCAGCGCGCCTTCGAGCAGGGCAAGGCGACCATCGACGAGGATTCATTCGCGCGCTGCCTGGTCGAGCGGAGCACTGACCGCTGCTACACGGCGCTGCACCATCCCGCTTGTGCGACGCGCTTCATCGGCACCGTGGAAGACGGCGCCGCCTGCACCGGAGATATCGAATGCGCGTCACCGGGGGCCACGTGCGCGCGCGACTGTCAAGACGCGTGCTGCGAAGGCGTTTGCGAGCCGGCGGCCAAGGAGGGGGAGTATTGCCGCACGAACATCGAACCCTGTGAGCCGGGGCTCAGGTGCACGGCAAGCCAATGCGTCAACGGTGATATTGGAAGTCCGTGCAACACGAGCCTCGGCTGCGACCGGACGGGCTGGTGTGATAGCGATTGCGGGGTTTGCACCCCCACCCTCGATGAAGGCGCGGAATGTGACAGCGTGCTCCAATGCGGGGGTAAGACCTCGTGCGTAGGTCTCTCGATCGTAAGCAGCGAGCCGGGGGCCTGTCTGCGCATCAGCGAGGCCGGAGACCCATGCGACAACATCTGCTTGGGCAACCTCATTTGCAGCGCCATCCCGAACGCGACCGGATCCTGCGTTTCGTTGCCTGAGCTCGGGCAGTCCTGCGGCTCCCTAACTCCGTGCCTTGGTCAAACGATCGAGTGCCGAGACGGAACGTGCGTCGAGCGTGCCGAAGAAGACGACTCGTGCGCGACTGCTGGGTGCATGCCGGGCCTGTTTTGCACCTCCGAGTTGGGAGATGCCGATCCCGTTTGCGAGCGGGCTCAGCCGGTGGGGGCACCGTGCACGGGCCCGCATCAATGCGAATCGTATTTGTGTAGCGGGGATGGGGACCAGGAGGGCAGCTGTCTTCCTTGGCTCGAGACCTGCCCCGAATGAGAGACCGTAACCGCAACCCAAGAGAAAGGATCCGTCCGATGGCGAGTTCGCGTGTCCGCATTGCCAGTATCGTGGGGGTGTTAGTAGTGACCGCCTAAGCAAGCACCTCCTTCGCCGAGGATCATCGAAGCGCGATCGTTCTCATCGACGCCAGCGGGTCGATGAACATCACGCGTCCCGCCGATGGTTGGACTCGGTTCGAAATGGCACAGGATCGTGCCGTCAACGACCGCGAATCGGCCAGATGCCAGGCCAACTCGTCGAAAGTCCAATGCCGAAGCTGCTGAACGATGGCAGCACGAAGCACTTGCTCAGCCGACATGCCAGGGCGCCCTCGACCAGCGTCGATTCGCCCCTCCTCGACCCGATCCATCTCCACCAACTCCACAAGCCCCTCCACTTCATCGAGGACTTCGCTGATTGCCCGAAGTTCCTCGCTGTGCGGGTGCTCAATCGGGCGCTGGTAAAAGAGGCATTTGACGGTGTATTGTCGTACGCATCGGAGGATCCTTATGGTGGTGTTTTTCTTGGCGATCAACACCTACCCCGATCGAAGATCGGTGAAAAGGATGCCTCCGATTTTTCTTCTCCCTCAGGTTTTATGCGGGTGATCGATTTTCCGGACGGGAACTAAAGCAGATTTACTTCGAAAACCGGAGCCGTCTCGGGAACGACTACGGCTAAGTAGTTGTTTTTCCTCAGCTTACAACCTCGTTATCAGCGGAGGAGCCCGAAATGTTATCAGTCAACTACGAGCAGTGGAATCTCACCAGTGACGACCTCAGACAACGGGCGATTGAAGCTGAGCACCCTCGGACTCGCGAGCGGTTCTGGGCGCTGCATCAGGTGGTTCTGGGTCGAGTGCCAACGCATGTGGCCGAGGAACTGGGAAGAGAAGACGAGACGGTGCACAATTGGATCCACCGATTCAATGCACAAGGCCCCGATGCACTCACCTACCGGCGCAGCGGCGGCCGTCCCCCCCTTTGTCCGCCGCCTTGAAACAAGCCGTCGAAGCGGCAAAAGAAGTGCGTACCGAGTTGGGGGCGATGAAGCGGTGGACCATACGGACTCTTCGAGATTGGCTGCACGAAGAGTTTGGCATCGTCAAAAGAATTCAGATGCTGCGACGTGCCCTTCACCGACTCGGCTGGTCTTTCAAAAAGACTCGGAAAATTCTAGCGAAAGCGTCGACCGAGAAGCGAAAGGAGTATCTGGACAAAACACTTCTTCCACTTCTCAACGAAAGCGCCGACGGCGAGAGAACATTGATCTTCGTCGACGAAGCCCATGTCCATCAGGACGCCGATCTCGGCTACGGATGGGCGCCTATCGAGCAGAGGCTCTACGCGCCGACCATCAGCCCCGGACTCTTCAGCAAAAAGACCTTCTATGGCTTCTATCTTTTAGACAAAAACCAGGTCCATATCTGGCCCGCAGACCGGGCCAACGGCGAAACGACGGTCGAGATGCTCGAAAAGTTGAGCGCTGTCGAACCAGGACCGAAGCCGACTTTAATCTGGGACGGCGCCCCGGCACATCAATCACTAAAAGCACGGGAAAAGGCCGAAGAGCTTGGCTTCGAGATAGTCCCTCTGCCTGGATACAGTCCCGACCTGATGCCCGTTGAAGAGTGATGGAAGTGGCTTCGAGAAGAAGTTACGTACAACGATTGTCCTATCAGTCTCGAGCAGTTGGTCGAACGAGTTGAGGGATTCGAAAACCGGATCTGCGAGCAACCAGAACGTATTGCTCAACGACTACAAGTACGAACTTGTTTGAAATCAGAAGAGGAAGAACTCCGGTTTTCGGAGTAATAGTGGTTTAGTGCACAAGGTTTTGTGCAGGCGCTGTGGAATCGGCTAGGTTTCATGCGGACTTCCAATGAAGTGATCAAGTAGTACTAAATTGGATCCAGTCAAGCCGGCAGGTGATGTTGCAGAGGTGGTCGTTTGCTCGCCAGGGTGTATAGTAAGTGTATCGCGAGATAGAAGTGGCACGTGAGAAAAAAGGAGGGCTCATGAAACGAATTATGATCATCGCAGTTGTTCTGGTATTGACCGTTGCTTGTGACCTGGAGCCTCCGCAATCAGGGGCGGCCGAAGAGGACGATGCGCAGCACCTGTATGCGGTATTGATGTATGCTCAGCACTGTGCCTCCTGTAATTCGCTCGATCCCACGCTGAGGGCAGTGCAGGGAGAGTTCGAGGAGGCGATTACCTTTCTTCGCTTCGATATGACCGACGAGGACACGAAGAGCGCATCGAAGCAATTGGCCGCCGAATACGACCTCGAAGAGCTGTACCGCGAACACGAAAATCGAACGGGTTACCTCATCGTGGTCACAGAAGACGGCGAGGAGGAATTGTTGAGATTGAGCGGCGCACACGAGGAGGCGCAGCTTCGCGCCGAATTGGAGGGAGTGTTGGACTAGTCCCTAAACAAGCGAATCTTTCTGCTGCGGCCCCGGCTCTGCGCGCACTGACCGCGTCGAAGCGGTTCGCTGCGCTCACCTGAAACTTGAAGATGCGCTGCATCGTCTGCGTTTCTTCTCCTTGTCATTACGCGCACCTCCGGGCCCTCGCGACGAAACGTATGCTTGTTCAGGGACTAGAATCCTCATCGGAGGACGTCGTTATCGTCAGCGGCCCCTCGACGAAATCGTCGAGGGGCCGCAGGAAAGAGTTAGTCAATTATGTGACGAATCAGGGTGTGGAGACCACCTCTTCGAGGTGCGAAATGCCGTCGAGGGCATTCTTTCGGTTCGGCGTGCGCTGCAGCGAATCCTGCAGGGCTGTCCTGGCCTCTTCGGCGCGTTCCTCGAGGAGCAACATCTCGGCGTAGAGTTCGCGAACGGGGAGGACTTCGCCGGGGGTGATGGGATGCTTGTCCATGGCGTCCTCCTGATCGGCGGCGTCGCTCATCATGGCGATGGCCTCTTCGACGTCACCTCGCTCATAGGTGACCCAGGCGGCCACGGCCTGACCGAGGGCGTCGGTCATCGACGACCAGTACCTGTCGCCTGCGTCGTCGAGGCTCTGCACCAGCTCATCGATGCGCTCGATCTCGGCATCTGCACCGTCCAGGTCCCCGGAGCGCGCCGCCCCGAGTCCGCGGGCGTAGTGAAAGAGCGCCGTGGCGGCGGGATAATCCTCCCATTGCACAGCGTCAGGGTGGTTGCTCTCCAGGCTCGCTGCCTCTTCCCACATTTGCCGCTCAAGATAATATCGAGCCTGGGGCGCGGCGATGCCATAAGCCGACGCAAAATGGGGCTGGGCCTTCTCGATCTGGCGTACGGCCTCCAGGGTCTCGGCTGCCTTGTCCTCATCGCCGAGCTGAAGGTAGCCGTACATCATATAGTCCAGGGCGTGGGGATAGTGCAGAGAAGTCATGCCGTTGACCGGATTTTCCAGCGCTGCTTCGGCGGAGCGAATATTCCAGTCGATGGTCTCCTCCCACTTGCCCAGGCGCACGAAGATATGGCTCGGCATATGAAGGGCGTGGGGCACGTGGGGAGCGAGCTGGTCGTATTCGCGGGCCACCTCCAAAGCTCGCGGGGCCAACTCCGAGCTGTCGTAGGCGTGGATCAGGTAGTGGAAAAGCCCCGGATGCTCCGGGTGGGTCTCGAAATAGTCTTCCAGGAGTTTGCCGGCGCGAAGCTCCCTCGAATAATCGCGCTCGGCGTCCGGGGAAAATTGGGTCATCGCGTAGGCGACCTCGGACAGGGCGTAAAAGGCGCCGGCATCGACGTCTTCCGGATAGGCTTCGTGGAGCTCGCGCTGAGCTGACTTCCAGGCCTTCATCCGCGCTTCAAAATCGGCGGGGCGATCGGCGGCAGGAGGATCGGGGTCGGCGAAGAATGCCTCAACTGCGTTGAGATAACCACGCTCTCGTTCCGTAGGGACATCGAGCTCGAGGGCGGCCTGCAGCGATTGCTTGCCCAACTCCATATCGGCGTCACTCGACGGAGCCCACAGAGGTTGAAAGCACGTCATGGCCACTCCCCAATGAGCCATGGCACACTCCGGATCTGCCTGGGCGGCAGCCTTAAAATGTGGGCGTGCCTGGTCGTACATCATGTGGTGCAGGTGAGCCAGTCCCAGCTCGATGATCTCTTGAGCTTCTTCGTCGCAGGAGACGGGAAAGTCCACCACGCCATGTTCGTCCTGGTCGTGATCCATCGACTCCATCGACTCCATCGACTCGTCTGCCATCTCGTGTCCGTCGTCCTCCTCTGGGGCGGGCTCGGGTGTCGTCGAACAACTCAAAATAAAAGCAGAAGTGGCGAAAGTCATCAGCACCAGATAGCGCGTCATTCTAATCTCCCTTGATTCGGAAAAAGTTCGGAACGTTGAGACGGGCAGTCACGGTATCCAACGATTCAATGATGTGATGCTTGTGGCCGGATCCACCCGAATCTCAGCAATTTCTGCGCCGCGAAAACGACCCGCAGCCTATTAGCGAATGAGCGAAGGCTAGCAGACGTTCGCCGTCGATGCGACGCGCATCTCGTGAAAGAGTGTAAGCGCGTAATTTTCCCTGAATTTTGTGAAGTGATGCCGGATACGGACGTGAGGCGAAGTTCCGTACTCAGCCCGGCCTGCGATGCATTATCACTCATTCCGAGCCGGCGGTGATGACGACGGAGTCGGCCGATCGGTTGGCCGGGCCGTGATAGACGGCTTCGATATTATTTCCGTCGGGATCGAGGAGATAGGCGGCGTAGTAGCCGGGGTGGTAGTCCCGCTCACCGGGGACTCCATTATCGGTGCCTCCGGCGTCGAGTCCCGCCTCGTAAAAGCGGTCCACCGCGTCACGGTCCGGGGCCTGAAAGGCGAGGTGGATTCTGGAGGTGAAGTCGTCGCCAGGGGTGATCCATAGCTCGTCGCAGTTGAGGAAGCCCTCGCCAATGATCAGGGTGTAGTCGAGGACGTGGAGGACGGCTTCGTAGAAGCGCTCCGTGGCTTCGATGTCGCGAACCCGAAGGTGAATATGGTCGACGAGTCGGCCTTTATGGAATTTCATGGGTTGATTCTCCTTGCTGTAAGATGATGGATCGCTGTGAATATCCGGCAGGGGAGACGAATAAGTACACCACGGGAAAATTTAGCAGGTGCTCATGCGTTTTCTGGCTCTTTCTTCGCTACGACGATCCGTGGCAGTCGAATCACGAGCGTGCTCCTGCGGCCGGACATCTCATCGTAAGTTACGGTTCCACCATGTGCGGAAATGATATTTCGGGCTCGAAAGAGTCGAGTATTTTCTTCGGAAAAAACGGAAGATTCGAGGCCCGATGTGGTTTCCAGTCCGATGGTCTCTCCCGACTCGAATGCCTGCATTTCGTCGAAAGTTCCGGGAACGGCAGGACGTGTTTCGATCCGAATCGAGATATAATCGTCGTCGTCGATCAACTCGATGATTAGATCATCGCCGGCGGGACGGCGGTTGTTCTGCGCGGCGATGAGATCGCCCAATCCCCTGGTGAGGAGCCTCTGGTGACCGATGACGGTGGTGCGTTCGGGGATCGGGTTATGGAGAGTAAGGGACCTGTCGTCCGTGGAAGACTCGATCTCTTCGATGAGGGCTTCGATGATCTCCTCGAGTCGCAATCTCTGGTCGCCCAGGTGGAGATTTCCGCGGCTGGAAAAGACATAGATGGCTTGCTGGGTGAGGTGCTTGATCGCTTCGAGTTCACCTTCTTTACCGCTGCGTTGTTGGAGCTCGATGACGTCGAGGATTTCTTTGAGCAAACCCATCCCGAGGCGTTGACGATCTCGTCGAAGCAGCGCTGTCCGGCGTTGATTCCACTCCCTGTCGATGGCGCGGGCAATCTGGTCTTCTACTTCCCAGACCACTTCCATCAACAACGCCCGTTCTTTCGGGTCCAGTTGACGAGGCTCGCTGTCGTACACACAGAGAGTGCCTACGGGCAATGAGTTCTGGTATAATAATGGGATCCCGGCATAAAAGCGGATATTCGGAGGCCCCTTCACTTGAGGGTTGTCTCGAAACTCGGGGTGCTCTCGAGCATCCTCGACGATGAGAATTCGGTGTTGTGTCACGGCGGTATTACAAAACGAATATTGACGTTCCACACCGGATGCATCCGTTCCACAGCGACCAATATTATGTTGTCTCTCTTCGCTGATCAGCGTGATGATCGAAGTCGGAATATCTCGGACGAGCCGAACGGCTCGAGCGGCGAATCGATCGAAATTATAATTCGCTCGTAGCTCCTCGGGATCGATGGATTCCAATAGCTTTATACGCTCTTTTTCGCTTCGTTGACGACGATGAATTTGCACTACTATGTCCCTTCGCCATAGGGTTTCAAGGATTCGGAGAACCCTTGCATCTTATAGAACGAAGCCCCGGCGGGGTAGTTACAGGATGCAGCGGACCGTAAGTTTCGGTTCATCGCCACCGATGAATCTCGTCCAGGGGGTTGCGAGACTTGCAGTGGTTCTGGTCGTTCGTAGGCTTGGGGAGGCGATGAGCAGCAAATGAGCGAAAGCGGGTGATAAGGACGATGACGGAAACCAAAAAAACGACCCTGGTCGAGGTAGAGGCAGCGGCGCTGCGCCTGTTGTCGCGCCGGGATCACGGGCGGGGAGAGCTGGCTAAAAAACTTCGGCGCCGCGAATTGCCGGAGGCACTTATCGAGGTTGTCCTCGATGAACTCGAGGAGCGGGGCTACCTCGATGATGCCCGATTCGCCGAGGAACAGGGGGCCATTCTGGCGCGAAAATGCTGGGGCCCGCGACAGATCGCGCACAAGCTTCGCGCCCGCGGGATCGACGAGACGACCGTCGACGAAGCGTTGGCGAAGATCGCCGGCGAGCAAGATTGGAGGGACCGAGCACGTCAGCGAATGCACTCTCGCTTCGGAGATGCCTCTGAGCTGGACGAGTCGGAACAACAACGGGCCTTTCGCCATCTGACGTATCGGGGGTATTCTCCCGGTCTGGTACGAGGAATTCTCTTCGACGAGAGTTGACGATGGACGAATCGACACGACAAGAATTGCGAACACATCTTGAGAAGCGGCGCGCCGAGCTCATTGAGGAGGGGAATATCCGCGCCGAGTCGCAGCGCGATGACCCATCGGCGCGGCTCGACGAGGACACCCAGCCCTTGAGCGAGATGAACCAGGTCATCGCTTCGCGCAGAAATCGAGTGCGCGCCGAAGAGCTCGCCGGAATCGAGAACGCCCTTCGCCGGCTCGCCGCCGAGCCCGACGAATACGGCCGCTGCGTCGACTGCGACGAATGGATTCCCCTGGGACGCTTGAAGCTCTTGCCCTGGGCCCAGCGCTGCGTGCAGTGCAAGAGCGAGAACGACGACGGCGGACGGGGGCACCGCCGCCGCCACGCGATGGATTTCGTGGATTGAGTCCTCGCCATTCTCCTCCCGGCTATCGGAGAAGCTACTGCGGCGACCATCCCTGGAAGGCCTCGAAGAAACGAGCCACGGGCAATCCGTCGACCAGGCTGTGATGGGCCGTGACCTGCAACGTGGTCTCCCAACGGCCGCCGGCGGTCTCCACGATCTTCCCCCAGGCGATGCGAGGTGCCGAGTCGTCGGGGCCCCCGATGATGGGATTGGTGATGGCCTGAAAGTCCAGCCAGGGCATGCTGGTCACATAGATCAACTCCAGGCGATGATCTTCGGAGAGGTTGAGACCGGGCTGGTTGCGAATTTCCTCGCTGGCCTCGCGCACCCGCTGCGTGAAGACGTCCAGATCGTCGTCGTAGTCGGCGACGGCATAGTTGAAGAGTCCGGAGTCGCCCATGACCGTAAAGGAGGGATGGCATTGCTCGACGTCAAAGACCCGGTCGCCGCGGAAGCGATAGCGCAGGTTTTGTGTCGCCGTCGCGGCCTTCGTCACGCCGTATAGCATCGTCGCAAAGAGGCTCTTTTCCTCCCGGCGGACAAAGTCCACCACCTGCGTTACGTCCACCCTTGCAGCCACGTCGAAGAAGGGCTTCTGGAAGGTGCGAAAAAACTCGAAGTGCGCCCGGCGGGGCCAGGTCTCGAGGTCGATCTCTTTCATGGTATTTGACCCTGCGACGAAAGAAGGAAGATGCGGAAATTCACGCTGCTGGCAACAGCGGTACCGCTGCGTGGAATCGGCGTCAATCATCAGAGGGGTCGGCCTGTGCCGGCAGCCCACGCTCCCACAGGTGAGATGAAGGTGTTCCAAAATCGATCAGGTGTTCGAGGCTGGCGCAATGAAATGGCCCACTTCTCCGTGGAAGGCGCGGTGGATTGCATTGGTCGTTCGTCCTTATATGTCGTGGCGAAAGACAATTTTGGCAGGCACATGAGATCTCCGCAATCAGTCTGGCACCGGTCTTGCTGTACAGCAGTGGTAGGCATCACTACCATCTCATAGCCGGAGGTCGATATGTTGAAGATTACGTTCTGGGGCGCCCGGGGAAGCATTCCCGTATCGGGTGCCGATTTTATTCGTCACGGGGGAGCCACGACCTGTGTGGAGTTCGAGCTCGTTGGAGCGGCGTGCCAAACGCCATCACGGGTCGTCGTCGACGGGGGCTCGGGGCTCGCCGCGTTGGGGCGAAGCTCCGTAAAGAGCTGGGAGGATGTATTGGTCCTTCAGACTCATTTTCACTGGGATCATATCCAAGGGTATCCGCTCTTTGCTCCGTTTTATCGGCCGTCGACGCAGCTTCGATTCCTGTCGGTGCCACGCGAAGGCGCCTCCCTTCGACGAGTATTGTCGGGGCAGATGGCGCAGCCCCTCTTTCCGGTGAGCCTGGAAGCCCTGCCGGCGACGTTGGAGTTCGAGGATTTGAAGAGGGAGGGCCGGCGTCGCTTCGGCGGGCTGGAGGTGGAGTGGACCGAGATGTGCCATCCCTCGGGGAGCACGGCCTATCGGCTCACCCACGCAGATGCTTCCGTCGTCTTTTCCGGTGACGCCGAGGTCCGCGCGGGACGACGGGCGGAGCTCGTGGAGTTGGCGCGTGGCGCCGACGTATTGATCATGGACGCCCAGTATTTCGCCGATGAATACGCCGATCGCCGAGGCTTCGGGCACTCCACGCCGGAGGACGCCCTGGAGATCGCCCGAAAAGCCGAGGTGGGCAGGCTCGTATTGACCCATCACGATCCGGGACGAACCGACGACGAGTTGGA
>SLPW01000503.1 GCA_007131755.1 Myxococcales bacterium
CCGTCGCCACGTCGGCTGATTTGTCCATCTTTCGGTTTGAAAAGCCTCGACGTAGCCCTCCGGGTACGCCTGCGTTTTTCAATTCCGAAATCTGGAGCAAATCATCTCGCCGAAGGCTCGGATCGTTCGGTACGTTTGAGAATCTGGAAGGTCCAGCCGGAATTTTTGCGGCCCTTGCGCCGTAGGATACAGGGTGGTACCTAGCGTCTTCCGCTCATGGAGCGGAGCATTGGGCCCGTAGCTCAACTGGATAGAGCGACGGTCTACGGAACCGTAGGTTGGAGGTTCGAGTCCTTTCGGGCCCGCTGATTGGAAGTGGCGGCGTCGAGGCCATGCCTCGGCGCCGCTGGCCGTTTTACCGAGCCACATTGCGGTGGCAAGACTCCCCGAAATAACGATGGACGACGACAAGCGATTTATGCGCGAAGCTCTGAAGCTGGCTCGCCGGGCCGAGGCCCATGGCGAAGTTCCGGTGGGGGCGATCGTCGTCCGAGATGGCGAGATCGTCGCCGAGGGGTTGAACCGCCGCGAGAGTTGGCAGGATCCCACGGCACACGCGGAATTGGTCGCCATGCGACGCGCCGCCGAGGAGTTGGGAAGTTGGCGCCTCGAGGATTGTACGGTCTACGTCACCCTCGAGCCCTGTCCCATGTGTGCCGGCACCCTGGTCAACGCCCGGGTGGACCGCGTCGTTTACGGCGCTGACGATCCCAAGGCCGGAGCGGTGCGATCGCTTTTTGCCCTCGCAGAAGATCCGAGGCTCAATCACCGTCTCGAAGTCCGAGCAGGTGTCCTGGGCGAGGAGTGCGGCGAGATATTAACACAGTTTTTTCGTTCCATTCGCCGTCGTAGAAAGGAAGAACGAATTCGTGTGGAAGCAGATGAAGAAGAGTCCAAAGATGTAGTGTGAGGAGGGGTGGCCGAGTGGTCGAAGGCGCCTGATTCGAAATCAGGTGTACCTTCACGGGTACCGTGGGTTCGAATCCCACCCCCTCCGTAGTTTGTTGAGGAGAGATGGCCGAGTGGCTTAAGGCGCACGCTTGGAAAGCGTGTATACGTTCACGCGTATCGAGGGTTCGAATCCCTCTCTCTCCGTTTTCTTGATTTTCGAACCAATCGGACTCCCGTCGCCACGTCGGCTGATTTGTCCATCTTTCGGTTTGAAAAGCCTCGACGTAGCCCTCCGGGTACGCCTGCGGTTTTCAATTCCGAAATCTGGAGCAAATCATCTCGCCGAAGGCTCGGTCCGCCCGACCGGTTCGAAAATCGGGAAGAATTGAAAGCGAAACGGGCGCCGGGTCACGAACAAACGCCGGGAACAAAACCCGCTTTCGTTCGTTGTCTAAAGGAACGCCGGTTGACGTGCCCTCGTGGCGTGTCCATAATGGCCGGCCCGTTCGACCCCTGAGCGGTCAGCGCGACTACTGGCCTGGCACCCCGTCAGGTCCGGGAGGAAGCAGCGGACCAGGTACAGGGTGTGCGCTGACCGCTCACGGGTCGAATGAGAAAAGAGCTCGCAGCTTTTGGCTGCGGGCTTTTTTGCGTTCTTGACCGCTTATGAGCCGAGGTGCTACATGGCGGTCGCCGGTGACGGAGCAGGAAGTTCGGTGAAGAGCCGACGCTGCCCCCGCAACTGTGATGCGGCGACGACCTCGCCAGATGCCACTGGGCAAATGAGCCCGGGAAGGCGGCGACAGAGGAAGACCCGCAGAGCCAGGATATTGCTCCCGATCCACACAGGCACCCAGTGAGTTGTCGCTTCGGGTCGGAAGCGAAAGGGTTCGAGCACATCGCGTCTGCTACCCACCGCGTCCTGCGGTGTACCGGTAACTCGGCGCGACGTTCCTTCCCAATGTGATCTCCGATCCGGGGCCCTCTTTTTCCCCTTTATGGAGATTGCAGTCATGAAGAATCAATTGACCTCCCTGCTTCGAATTCTGGCCATTGGCCTGCTGGCGACGATTGTCGTGGCCTGTGGTGACGACGATTCCAACGGCGAAGATCCCGATGAGAATCCGAGTGAAGCGCCGAGCAACGAACTCGATCCCGATGAAGTGATCGACCCGGCGGACCACGATATAGAGATCGCCGGCAATTGGGGCACCCAATTCGATACCCGCGAGGATGTGGACGACGATTATTGGATCTTCATCTACGAAGACAACGACGATCTGGCCGCCGAGATTGTGAGCTTCGACAACGAGGAGCGCTGGGCCATCACGAAGAATCCCGACGACGCCGACTTCAGCCCGGGGATGTATAATCGCAACGTGTGGACGCCGCTGGCGGACGGCCAATTTCATTATTGTACGGTGGACGCCGGACTGGAGAGCGAAGAGGCGGCGGAGCAGTCGGAGGAGACGGCGGACGAGGCCGATCTCGATGGGGGCTGCGGAGGATTTGGCTGGACGGAGATGACCCGGCTATGAGCAGAAGAGGGCAGAATCTCCGTGGGATAGCGGCGGTGGCGCTGGCCATAGCCTATGCAAGCGGGTGTGGCGAAGAGGTGGTGGACGGGGAGCAGCGTCCGGACTGGTGGGGGCTTCCCTATGCCTCGGAGGTGATCGAATTCGAACCCGGCGAGGGGGCGGGATTCGGTGAGGAGGAATTTCCCGACGTCGTGCTCGGACCGCCCGGAGGAGGGAGCGCGACGTCGGGGAGCCTGGACGTCTTGAGCCTGGGGGCAGGGGGGGAGATCGTCGTCGCGTTTTCGGGACGTGAGATCGTAAACGCAGAAGGCCCTGATTTCGTGGTCTTCGAGAATGCTTTCTGGCCCGGCGGAGACCCCGATGAGGTATGGGCCGAATTGGGCGAAGTGTCGGTCAGCGACGACGGAGAGAATTGGAAGACCTTCTCCTGTGAATACGAAGCGGGCGAAGATCCTCCCTATGAGGGCTGCGCGGGATGGACACCGACCTTCGCCTTTGATGTACAGCAAGTGGTGCCCATCGACGCGGAGGTGACGGGGGGAGACGCCTTCGATCTGAGCGAGGTGGGGTTGGAGCGGGCCCGATACGTGCGCATTCGCGACGTATGGGGGCTCGGTGAGGCGCCGAGTCGGGGCTTCGATCTCGACGCCGTGGGGCTGATCAACTACGAGGGCGAAGCTCAGTAGCCGCGCTCTTCCATCTCCTGGCCCACCTGTGCAGCGTCATCGGGTTGGGCCAGATCGGGGCGGTCGATCTCGACGTCCAGGGTGCGCTCTTCGATCTTCTCGACGATCTCTCGGCGCAGTTCGTCGATCTCCATAACTCCTCGACGACCCTCCTGATAGGTACGCAGGGCGACGGTGTCCGCCTCCTCTTCGCGTCCGCCGACGACGAGCATATAGGGGATCTTCTGCTTTTCGGACTCCCGGATCTTATAGCCCACCTTCTCGCTGCGGTGATCGACCTCGACGCGGATGCCCGCCTGTTTGAGTCGGTCGGCGACGTCGAAGGCGTAGTCGTTTTGCTCGTCCGTAATGGGAATGACCACGGCCTGGATGGGAGCCATCCAGGTGGGAAAGACACCGGCGAAGTGCTCCACCAGGATGGCGAAGAAACGCTCCAGGCTTCCGGCGATGGCGCGGTGGATGACGATGGGAGTCTTCTCGTCGTTGTCGGCGCCGGTGTAGGTGAGCTCGAAACGGCGCGGCAACTGAAAGTCGAGCTGGATCGTGGCGCATTGCCAGTCGCGCCCCAGGCAGTCCAGGACGTTGAAGTCGATCTTCGGCCCGTAAAAGGCCCCGTCGCCTTCGTCGATGGTAAAGGGCTTGCCCGCTTCCTCCAGTGCCCGCTTGAGCGATGCCTCGGCCTCGTCCCACATCGCCAACTCGCCGAGATATTCGTCAGGGCGCGTGGAGAGTTCGAGTTCGTACTCCATGTCGAACATGCCGTAGGTGGCGTCCACCATCTCCAAAAATAGGGCGATCTCGTCGTAGAGATGCTCCTGGGCGCAGAAGATGTGGGCGTCGTCCTGGACGAATTGGCGAACCCTGGTGGCACCACCGAGGGCGCCGGGACGCTCGTTTCGATGCAGATGACCGAATTCGGCGACCCGAAGGGGAAGCTCGCGGTACGATCGCTTCTGGCTTGCGAAGAACAACATGGTGTCCGGGCAGTTCATGGGCTTGAGGCAATAAGTCTGCCCGTGGACGTCCATGGTGAACATATTGTCTTCGTAATGCTCGAGGTGTCCGGACTGCTCAAAGAGATCCTGGTGATAAAAGGAGGGGTTGCAGATCTCGATATAGCCCTGCTGCTGCTCGATCTGGCGAAAATAATTCTTCAATTCGCGGTAGGCCGTCCATCCTTTGGGCTTCCAGAAGACGCTGCCCGGGGAGAGCTCATGGAAATCGAAGAGGTTCAATTCCTTGCCGAGCTTTCGGTGATCGCGGCGTTTGGCCTCTTCGATGGTGTAGAGATAGTGGTCGAGCTCCTTTTTGGTGGGCCAGGCGGTGCCGTAGATGCGCTGGAGCATGGGGCGGTTTTCATCACCTCGCCAGTAGGCGCCGGCGACCTTGAGGAGATCGAAATTCTCGAGGACCCCGCTGGACTCGACGTGAGGGCCTGCACAGAGATCAGTGAGCGGTCCACTCTTATAGATGGAGACCGTATCTCCCTCGATGCCGTCAATGAGTTCGAGCTTATAGGGCTGGTCAGAGAAGAAATCTCGAGCCTTGTCTTTGGGCCACTCCTCGCGTTCGAAGGGAACGTCGCGCTTGACGAGTTGGATCATGCGTCCCCGGAGTTGACCGAAGTCCTCGGTGCTGATGGGACGAGGGAGGTCGAAGTCGTAGTAGAAGCCATCTTTGATGGGGGGCCCGATGGCGAGCTTTGCGTCGGGAAACATCTCCAGAACGGCAGCGGCCATGATATGGGCCGTAGAGTGGCGGAGACGATATAATTCGTCGGCGCGATTGGATGCTGATTTCTCCGCGACTTGTTCGGCCATTGGACTCTCCTGGGAGCAAAAGGTTCAAAAATGCGATCGAATTCAATCGATAGCGAAGCTCACTGTTGGCAAAACAGATAGAACGAAAGGAGATTCCGCGTAAAGGGTGGATGGGGAATCGTCAGGGGGGAGCGCCGTTGGCGATCCAGTGCTCGATGCGTTCGACATCGGTCATCGAAAGCGGGGGGGCGTCGCTCCAGGAGGGGGGCTGGACCTCCTTTCGACGCAACGGATAGTCGGGCAGGATTTTGTGCATCAAATAGGATCGCGGCGCAGAGAAGGGTTCGACCAGGCGGGCGTCCACCTGTTCGGATCTTTTGTGGATGAGGGATTCGCGGGTCAACTCGGGGAGCATCCAATTGGGATCGGAGTGACAATCGTTGCAGTGGATTTCGAAGATGGCCTCCACCTCTTCCCAGGACACCTCCGGACGGCGGAGCGGATCGGTGGGTTCGAGATCTTCGGAGGTGTGCAGGCGGGGAAGAATTGCCAGGGTGTGCAGCGGCGATCCGGTGATGCTGCGCAGATCGTCGGCCAGCAGTTGGAGTTGGTAGCTCAACCGGGGCTCGAGATCGGCGTTGGGACGAAAGCGAAGTTGTCTTCTCGTCATCCAGTAGTCGACGCGTCCGGCGTTGGTAAGGCCTCCGGAGCGCATCCGGAGGGTGCCATAGCTGTTGAAGGTCTCCGGGTCGAGATAGGAGTTGAAGTTGATCTCGATGGTGGGGCGCGTCGAGATCTCTTCCTTCGGTTCGACGCTCTCGAAGAAGAGCCAGTCCTCTCCAGGGGGCGGCAGGTCAATGGGTTCGCCCTCCTCAT
The DNA here is from genome assembly GCA_007131755.1 of Myxococcales bacterium. Lineage (GTDB taxonomy): Bacteria > Myxococcota_A > Bradymonadia > Bradymonadales > Bradymonadaceae > SLJM01. Next base: position 5,752 of record SLPW01000503.1, read on the forward strand.
CGACGGGAAGGTCCGGTTCAAGGGGAGCGCAGCCCTGAAAAAGAACGACGGCGAGGACGAGAGATATAAGACGAAGGGACGCCATGAATAAGAGGGATACGAAAGGGTTGAAGAAAAGAGGGACCATCGAAGGACGCCTCATATTGGCGACGCAACAAAGAATCTCACATTCCATGATGCCGAAGCCAGTCCAAGAAGAAAGGACGAAGATCGCCGCTTCGTTTCAAATCGTGACTTGTTTTCTTTTTCGACACTTTATAGTACGAACATGATGCTAAGTTGAATCAGTAATGGCTTGACGTCTATGTAATGAAACCGTACGTTGCGGGCCGTTTATCCGGGTCTGAGTCGACCCGAAGTTGCCTGGAGTAGTCAGGTCCCTCGTCGTTTGCGAAACTGCCGCTGGAGGAAATGCGGAATATTTGGCACGACAACCTCTGGTTTATGGGCCCCTGGAGGGCTTGCAATTGCGACCAGAAGGTCATCGTGTGTGCCGGTCATCGGACCGGTAGGTTGCGAACGAAGAGGACGGTTGCCGTCATCGAGAGTTGTCCCCCCCGGTATCGAGGAGTAGTCCCATCATGGTTTGGAAGCGTATCTTCGCGTTGCTATCCGTACTCGTTTTGGTGGGTTTTTCCACCACGGGCTGTTCGCCCTCATTCCCCGATTGTGACACCGATGAGCATTGTCAGGAGTCCGAAGAAGGACAAGAGACTGGAAGGCTCTACTGTGTAAACAGCCAATGTGTGCAATGTCGTGACGACGGCGATTGCGAGCCGGGATTTGAATGTGCTGCCAATAGCTGTGAAGAGATCCCGGGCTGGTGTGCCTCCGACGACGATTGCATGGGCAATCAGGTATGCCGCGACAACGAATGCGGACCGGAATGCCTGAGCAACGACGATTGCCCGGATCACCAGATGTGTGAAGGTGGCAATTGTGTGGACCGTCCGGAGTGTTCAAGCAACGACGATTGCGGCCCTGACGAAGTCTGTCAACGCGGGCGATGTGTCGATGCTCCCGACGAGCCGGACTGTCAGTTGGAGACCATCTACTTCCCCTTCGACAGCTCTCGGTTGACCACGGATGCGCGGCGAGTCCTGTCCGCCAATGCCGATTGCATCCAGGAGCGAAATATCACCGTCCAGATTGAAGGTCATTGCGATGAGCGGGGCACCACGGAGTACAACCTCGCCCTCGGCGAGCGCCGTGCCAACGCGGTTCGCGATTATCTTCAGACCCTGGGTGTGGCGTCGCGTCAGATCCGCACCACCTCCTACGGAGACCAGCAGCTCGTCCGCCAGTGTGGACTGACTGGTCCCGAGAGCTGCCATGAGCAGAACCGACGTGCGGTCTTCAATATCCGCTAACGTCGCTTCATCATCGCCCGGCTCCACCTCGGGGCCGGGCGATGGTGCAGGATGGATCAGATATTCCCATCGTCTCGCCGGTGCCGAGCTCCAGTCCTTTGGTATGTCGCCCGGCACCGGCGGAGAGTCGACAATGATGAAGTACACGACCCGTGGCGGTTCTGGCGCACACCACGCCCCCTTCGGGGCGAGTGTCACGTCACAGCAACCCAAGAAATTCTTCAATAGGGGGGGGAGCCTGGTCGCGATGGCGCTGTTAGCGTCATTGCTCGTCTTCATGACCGGTTGTGTGCCCTTCTGGAAGGGAAGCCAGATGCAGGAGGATCTGGAAGCCCTGGAAGAGCGTCAGGCCGTGCTCGAAGAGGAGGTCGACAAGCGCGAACAGCAACTGTCGGAGATGATCGCCGAGGCGAAGGCAGAGATCGAAGAATTGGAGCAGGTCCTGGAGGAGGCGCGCCGAATTCTGGCCCGCGACAGCGCCGATCTGGGTGACGATGTTCGCCAGACGCGGCGCGAGATCACCCAATTGCTGGGAACGATCGAGGAATTGGAATTTCGTCATCGTCGCCTGACACAATCCTTCGAGACCTTCCGAGAGGATATGGATCGACGCTTCGAAGGGGTGGAGGCCGATGAATTGTTGGAGAAGGCACAGTCCTTTCAGGAAGAAGGTGAGTACGATCTAGCCCGCCGCGCCCTGGAGCGCTTTCTGGCAGAATACGACGATCATCAACTCGCCTCGGAAGCGCGGTTGGATCTGGGCGATGTCTACTACACGCTGCGCATGTGGGAGAACGCGGGAGCTCAATTTACACAGGTGAGCGAGGACTCCTCGTCGCGAGCCCGTCAGGCCTATGCGACGTTTCGCGTCGGGGAGGTCTTCGTACGGTTAGATGAATGTGATACGGCTCAACTATTCTTCGAAGCCGTCGTCGACGACTTCTCCGGTGCCGAGGAGGTCTCGGATGCCCGGCAATGGCTTCGGCGCATCGAGGCCGGAGATTGTCCGTAGAAGATGAGCGCAGAGATCGTCCTTACCTCGCCACCCGGAGCAAAGTTCAAACTGTTAGAACCACCAGGAGCCTAATGTCAGAGATAACGGAAGACAGGCAGAGATGGTTGAAAGCGCAACTCGACGCTGCCGAGGAATTGGCCAAAATCGGAAGCCAGGCCCTGCAGCAGCGTCGCACCGACCTGGGCGCCGAGGCGTTGGAGGAGGCCGAGGTCATCCTGGATATGGCCGAAGAAGAGACGGATCGCCTCCTGGAGCTCCGAGCGCGGGTATTCAATGAACTGGGTGTGGTTCATCAACGCCAGCAGCGCCTCGAGGAGTCTCGAGATTATCACTCAAGGGCTGCCGAGATCTGTGACGATCTGATGGAAAAGGAGGTCGATTTCGCCTCCAATAGCGCGGCGACCCATTTGAATCTCTCCAGTATCGAGCTGGCGTTGGGCAACGCTGACAGGGCTCGCGAATGCGGGGAAAAGGCGCTGGAGCTGCTGCGACAGGCACGAGAAAGTAGAGACGGAGAGGAGACGGGACCGGATCCGCTCGAGCTGGGCGCTCACCAGAACCTTGCGGTCATCTATGCTCAACAACAGGCATGGGAGGAAGCGAAGGAGACGATGGAAGAGGCCGGTGCCATGGCCGAAGAATTGGAAACGGCGGGTCGGCCCAGCTTTGCAGCGCAATTTGCACAGGGCTGCCAGCAATTGAGCGTGATTCTCTTTGAGAACGACCGCTATGAGGAGGCGCTTGACTGGGGACGAAAGGCCGAAGAGATGTCGGAGAAGGCCTACGAGGCGTTGGGGCAGCGAGTCCTACCGATCTACGTGATCAGCCAGATCAACCTGATCTCCTACAACGAGAAGCTGGGTCGTTATGCCGATGGTGAGGATTGCCTGTGGAAGGCTCTGGACGTGGCCGGAGAGGATCCTCGAATCCTTCACCGCGGAGTTTCGTTCTACGAGACGTGTCGAAAGCAGGCCGACAGTCGACTGGAAAAGGGAAATCTGCCGCGTGAAGAGGTGGAAGAGGGCTACGAGGAGATTCTGCAGCGTGTGGAGGCCGCCGGGGGATTGGATGCGGTCCGGGAGAGGGCGAGACAGATGCGTCGGGGGTAGAACGGCGGAGTGCTGGGAGTTCGACGAGTATTGCCTTCTCGGTAGAGAGCGGGTAGCTCCTAGGGAGTAGGTTCCGGGTGTTGAACGTGGCTGCACCGGGCCTTGCACGGGGAAATTCGCCGTGCCACGATGAAGTTTCGGCAATGTTGCGAGGTCTCGGTGTCGAAGATGAAGTGTCCGGATTGCCAACTCAAACTCCCTACCGACGCCGTCTACTGCTGCTATTGCGGACAGGCGCTTCAGACCTGTACGACCTGCAAGGTATTCTTCGCTCTCCAGGCTGGTTTTTGCGGGGAGTGCGGAAGTGCGCTGACCATCCCCAAGGGGCCAAAGGAATTTCGACCTCCCGACGAACTCCTGGACGGGGTTACGGGTTTTATCTACGACGTGGGCGACCGCACAGATCACCATCCGCTGTATCGAGGCGACAATACGGTGGGGGCCGGAGGACATAACGACATCCACGTCGACAGGCCTCCCATCTCCTGGAATCACGCGATCATCATCTGTCGAGACGATCGGATCCTGCTACAGGATTCGGCGAGCACGAATGGGACCTTCGTAAATGGAGACCGTGTCCGTAGTCCCCGGCGTCTGTCTCATGACGACGTCCTCCGCTTCGGAAGTGAGGATTTTCGGCTGTGGCTGCCGCCGTCGTTTCGAGACAGCGCAGAGTAATCTCCCCCGACTCCTCCAGCATCAGCGCCTCAGGTGGTCATGACGACTTTGAGGCAGTTGTCCGTCTTATGCTGAAACATGCGGTACGCCGCCGGTCCTTCGATCAGGGGCACGCGATGGCTGATGATGAAGGCGGGATCGACATCGCCGTTTTTGACGGTGTCGAGGAGCGTATCCATATAGCGATGGACGTGGGTCTGTCCCATCTTGAAGGTCAGCCCCTTGCTGAAGGCGGCGCCCATGGGGATTTTGTCGAGGAGGCCGCCGAAGACACCGGGGATGACGACGGTTCCGCCCTTTCCGCAGGCCATGATCGCCTGGCGAAGGGCGTGAGGTCGACCGCTCTCCAGGCGCAGGGTCTGCTTAGCCTTGTCGTACCAGTCGGTGATCCCGCCGCCGTGGGCTTCCATGCCCACCGCTTCGATGCAGACGTCCGGTCCGCGCCCTCCGGTGAGTTCACGTAGGGCGTCGAGGATGGGGTCTTCTTCGAAGTTGAGCACCTCGGCTCCGGCCTGGCTTCTGGCTTTGTCGAGGCGCTCCGGAAGGTGGTCGATGGCGATGACCCGATGGGCGCCCAGCAAATAGGCGCTCTTGATGGCAAAGAGCCCCACCGGTCCACAGCCCCACACGGCGACGACGGAGCCCGGCTCGAAGCCGGCGACATCGGCGGCCTGATAGCCGGTGGGAAAGACGTCGGCCAGCATCAAAGCCTGTTCGTCCGTGACGCCGTCGGGGATGATCGTGGGGCCGACGTCGGCGAAGGGAACGCGCACGTATTCGGCCTGACCTCCTGCGTAGCCGCCGTAGAGATGGGAGTAGCCGAAGATGCCGGCCGGAGAGTACCCGAAGGCCTGCTCGGCCATCCAGGCGTTGGGATTGGAGTTGTCGCACAGGGCATGGGACTGGTCGCCACAGTAGTGACAGCGGCCACAGGCGATGGGAAAGGGGACGACCACCCGGTCGCCAGCAGAGAGGTTCTGGACCTCCTGTCCGACCTCGACGATGGTGCCCACGAATTCGTGGCCCAGGATATCACCGCGTTCCATGGTGGGGATGTAGCCGTCGTAGAGGTGAAGGTCGGAGCCGCATATGGCGGTGCGAGATACCTGTACGATGGCGTCGCGGGGGTTGAGGATCTCCGGGTCGGGGACGTCTTCGACGCGGATATCTTCTTTACCGAACCAGCAGATGGCTTTCATGGGCGTGCTCCTGTCGGATAGAGACCACAGTTGGCGAAAGTAAAGGCGGGCTCAGTGCATCAGTTGATCCATGCGCCCGTTTTGTCGATGGGAGCGCGCCGAAGGCTGGCCTCTGGTGGTGGGCATCTCGCCGGCTTCCATGAGCTGCTTGAAGCTGCGCAGATCTTCGCGCACGTATAGGTCCTGCACGGACTGTAGAAAGCTGGCGATGCGGGCGCCGACCTTCCCGGCCGGGGGACGATAGAGGATACGCACGTGCAACTCCGTGGCCTCGCCATCGAAGACGGGGCGGAAGGAGACGAAGCCCTCGTTATAGATGTCCGAGCCCTGGACGGACTGCCAGGCAATGAGTTCGTTTTGGCGCTCGTCGACGATCTCGGCTCGCCAACTCAGGTGCACTCCCGTGGGAAGGCGCACCGTCCAGCGCGAAGTGCGTTCGTCCATGCGCTCCACCGTGTCCACATGGCGAAGGACGATGGGAAGATTGTCTAGGTCCTGCCAGAAGGAGTAGATCTCGTCGACGGGCCGTTCGATGGTCAAAGAGGCGGCAATTTCGACGGAGTCCGTAGTGCCCGTATGCAGTGCCAGGCGCTTGAAGGAGCGATCGACGAGACGGCTGCGCGAGATGCCACGGTAGGCCAGCGCTGCCCCGGCACCCATATACAAGAGGTCGGTGATGCGGTTTCGGCGTAAAAAACCATAGGCGAGCAGCGCCGAGCCACCCAGGATACTTCCCCAGCGCACGACCTCGAGGCCGGGATCTTCGTCTTCGTGGGGAACGCGGCGCAGCGCTCGTTCCCCTTCGAGTGTCATCGGAGTATGCGGATGTCGCGGCATGGTGAGTTCTCCAGAATCTGACGTGGTTGGGCATTGGTCCGGGGCTGACACCAATGACTCGCGGTGGCGACTCTCCGACCCATTTCCCCGCAGGCGTTTCGTGAACAGCGAATAAAAAAAAGGTAGAACAGGCGTCGGCGATGTCCAGTACGTGACACCCTTCAGCAACCACCAACCGCACATTGCTTCTAACTTAGCCCCGGCCGACCGAGCGTAGCGAGGGAGTCCGGGGGTCGTGACGTCGCACGCTGAAATCCTCTGGACGCCTAAGATCCTACCTGTGAATCCGGGTTATGAATGCTTGATGTGCCGAAGTGGGAATGGTAGTACCCTGACGACGCTCGGGAGTATGAGGCCGCAGCGAAAAGTATGTGATGGCCACGCCGTGTGAAGTGGAACGAGATATGGACGAAAAAGCCCCTCAGCACATCAAAGCCGATCGGCAGCGTTGGTACTGGGATTGGTGGAGAGAAAATCCGGTGGAGATCGTTTTGGTGATCTTCATTCTGGTGTTATTTGCCGCCGTGCCCTGGCAGGGTTGTGGAATCAGTGGTGAAGATGGCGAGGAGCCGGAGTTCGAAGTGGAGAGAGTCGTCCCCTGAATGAATCCGGGACTAAATGTTGGATAAATGGATGATTGAATGTGGCGCCGACCGAGATGGGTCGGCGCTTTTTTTGCTTAGTAGTACAACGTCAATTGGGGCCTACGGGACATCCCGGCGTTCTCCGATCACCGTTCTCCGATCCACTTCCCCTTCAACTTCTACTTGGTTGTACGACTTGCGGTGCCGGAAAGGCGTGTTGGAACCCCGGCACGTGTCGAGTGGGAAGTAGAAGTAAATCGGAGACCGGCGAACGGTGATTTAAGAAGTGGAACCGAGGTTTTGTAGCTCTGCGACGTATTCGCACCTGTCTCGACGGAGCAATTCCACGACGTGAAACGGCTTGGTGGTTCTGCCGGCGTTGAGCTCCCTTCGTAGCCATGTCAATTTTGGAGCAGTGATCGAACGGGCAGTATCAGTAGAAACGAAAGGCCCAAGAAAGTTACCGTCGGCGCCGTTGACGTCGGGCACCGAATGCTAAGTGACGTTGTACGATTAGAACGAGTGACCGATGCTTAGATAGAAGTTGTATCTCTGGAGCAGATTCTGGACGGCGTCGCGCTCGAAGCGGGGATCGTCGCTCAGATCGGTGAGGTTGCGCGCGACGTCGAGGCGAACGGGCCCCACCGGGGTATTCCACCAGGCGCCGATGCCTGCTCCGTAAAGCAGGGTGGACTGGAGATCGCCAGGGCCTACGGTGCCGTGCTCGTTGGGAGCGGTGTCGAAGAGAAATTGGCTTCCCAGCACGGTGGCGGAGTCCAAAAAGATCGCTCCCCATACATCGCCGATGTCGAGAAAATCGCGGGCGAGGCGAAAGCGCGGTTCAACGGAGGCCTCGAATTGGGTCAGACCTCCGATGGGCACCGGATCGTCGTCGGCTGTAAATGGCGACAGGCGATCGCGGCCGAAGGATCGCATACTGCCTGTGCCGCCGCTGTAGAGGCGGCTCTGGATGGGAATGCCCGTCTCACGGCGCACGTCGTAGACGGCACCGAGCCGGCTGCGAAGGGCGAGGACCATGCCGTGACGGATGCCGTAATATTGTTCCGCCGACAGCACGGGGCGAAGAAAGTCGAACTCTCCGCCGAAGACATAGCGCCCGGCCTGTTGAAGGCTCAGTTCAATGCGGGTGCCGCGGCTGGGATCGAGGATGTCGTCGCGAGTATCGAAGGCTACGGAGGGTTCCAGAATTTCGAGCAAGAAACGGTCGCGAAAGTCCAGTCCCAACTCCGTGCCCGTGGCGTCTAGCCCTTCGGCGACGTCGGAGTAGCGAAAAAAGGCGATATTATAGGACATGCCGACGACAAAATAATTCCACAGCGAGCGGTCGACGCTGAGTCGCAGGGAGGGGTTCCAGACGGTGAACCCCTCGGTGACGTCGCGGTCGACACCGGCACGAATGCGCAGGCGTGTGTGGGGCTCGCGCAACAGTTGGGGTTGCTGGAATTCGAGTTGGCTGGAGAGGATAACGCCGCGGTTTCGCACATCGCCGGGACCGATGAGTCCCGGCGCCCAGGCGTATCCGACGGCCGTGTTGTGATCGATGCGGCGCAGCTCTCCCGGGAGTCCGGCGGCGAAGTTTCGGCTCGACCAGTTGACGAGACCGCGCACGTCCTGGCGGGTGGACTCCACGGCGACTCCCGTGCCGACGCGAAGGTTGTAGCCCGTGGCTTCCTGGACCCGGATGATGATCGGGACCTCCGGGTCGAGGCGTCCGCGGACCTCTGCTTCGTGCTGGGCGCCTGCGAGGATCTCGGAGATGCTCTGGGCTGGCTCATCGCCACCACGGGGGGTTTGAACGCCGGGATCGGGGCGGTCTGAGTCGGTATCGTCGCCAGGGAGATCGTATTCGTCGAGGATCTCCTCCATCCTGCGCTGATCGCGACGGGTCTCGACGGCAGCGTCGCGTGCCTCGTGGGCAGGAAGGACGGTGACCATGCCGAAGACGCCGAGGCCGAAGACATCTTCCTGGGCCTGTTGGAGGGCCTGAGGAGAATAGGGATCGCCCTCTTCAAAACGAAGGGCACGGCGAATGGAGGCTTCCGAGATCTCGTCGTTTCCAAAGACGTATACGGGACCGAAGCGGGCGAGGGGACCGGGCTCGACGAAGAAGGAGATATCCGCCGTGTGGCCGTCGGGATCGACGAAGACACGTCCGCTTACGCTGGCGTAGGCGAAGCCGGCGTCTCGAAGGCGGTTTGCGATGGTATTTCGGGATCGCTGGTAGTGTTGTTGAACGAAGATATCACCTTCGTCCAGGGGAAGATCGGCGAGCAATTCGTCTGCCGGCGGCGTCTCGCCGGGGATGAGGCCGCGCAGGTTGATCTGGCTGACTCGTGTCGGCTCTCCCTCGTCGATGGTGAGGCTGATGCGCACAGTCTTGCGGTCCGGGTCTTCGGTGATGGAGATATCGTCGAAGGCGACGTTGAAGTATCCGTGCTGTTGATAGAAGGAAATGATCCGCTCGCGGTCCTGCATCCAGGCAAAGCGGTTGAAATACCGGGGCTCGGCGCCGATGAGGGGAAGGCGACCGAATTTGGTGCGGATCCGGGGGGACTCGCGGGTGGCGAGGCCATTGCGCAGTTCGCGTTCGGAGACCGCCTCCACCCCTTGAATCTGAAGCCTTTCGACAACGAAGTCGGTGGCCCCAGGATCGGTGCGCTCGCGGGGATCGGGCTGGGATGCACAGCCGACGATGAGCAGTGGGGACAAGGCGGTGAGCAGAGCGAAGAGCGCTGCCCGGTGGAAGAAAGTTCGGTTCATCTCAGGGCGTCGGAAGACACGCGGGAGGGCATGGCTGTGCCAGGACAATTAGGCCGCGAGGGGAACAATGTCCAGCCAGGAGTGATTCCTTATCCCACTCTATAAAGTGGGGATGAAGGGAGCGTCGTCGTCGTCGTCGTCGCCGCCGCCGAGCAATTCGATCTGCGGACCACTGCTCTCTTGCGGTGGCGGTGAGGGCTGTGCCGGACGGGTCGGTCGACGCCGCTCCAGGGTAAAGGTGTGTTCCTGTGAGTCCCCGAGGCCGGGATTGATGTCGAGGGCGATGGTCTTGTCGCGATAGCCGCGGGCGACCAATTCGTACTCCAGGGTGCCCGTGTCGGAGGGGACGACGAGGTTGAAGGGGGTGGTGCCCAGGGGGTGGTCACCGTCGACGATCTCGGCCTCCGAGGGCTGACTGTCGATGCGAAGATGGACCGTTTCCTGGAGCTCGACCTCCACTTTCGGCTCCAGGCTCGTATCCTGTCGTTGGCTGGGAGGCAAAGCGTCGGATTGGATGGAGTCATCCAGTTGGTGTTCGGCCACGGCGTCATCGAGCAGTCCCTGCGGTATATCGTCGTCGTCATCGTCATCGGAGTTGAGCACGACGAAGGCGGCGGCGACCAGGGAGAGAGCCAAAAAAACGATCCCCGTAGCGGCGATCAAAAGAGAGCGGTCAAACCCTCGGCCACTGGAGTCGATCGGGGGAGCCGCCGGTGCCGCCTCAGAAGAGCCTATGGCAGCAGGGGCGTGGATGGCCGGTGGCACCTGTACGTTAGCGGGGCGTCCCATCCTGTGGGCGTCGAGGGCCTTCTCCAGCTCTTTGCGAAGCTCGTCCGTCGTCTGAGGACGCTGCGTGGGGGCCTTGGCCATGGCTCGGCGCACCACGTGTTCCAGGCCCAGAGGAATGGCGTCCACATAATGGGGGGGAAGCCGCTCTGCGAACGGAGGTGGGGGGTCCTGGGCGTGACTCATCATCAACGCAGTCGTCGTGGGGGCTTCAAAGGGGGGCGCCCCGCAGAGCATCTCGAAGATGATGCAGCCCAGACTGTAGATGTCGCTGCGGTGGTCAATGGATTCCCCGAGAATCTGCTCCGGCGACATATAGCGAGGGGTCCCGATGATGCGACCGTCGCCGGTGAGGGTGACCTCTTCCTCGCCACTGACGGCTTTGGCGATTCCGAAATCCAGCACCTTGACCACGTCGGGATCGCCGTCGACCTCGATGAGGATGATATTGTCGGGCTTGATGTCGCGGTGGACGATCCCGTTCTGGTGAGCTTCAGCCAGGGAGCGACAGATCTGAGAGGCAATGTAGACGGCCCTCGCCGGCGTCAGGGGACTGTTCTGCGTAATGAGCTCCGTCAGGGTGCGTCCGTGGAGTAACTCCATGGACAAAAAGAGAAAGCCGTCGTGGGTCTGGCCGTAGTCGAAGACGGTGACCGTATTGGGATGGCGCAACTGACTGACCGTCAGGGCTTCGCGCTCAAAGCGGGCCGCCGTGACCGGATCGTGGGAGGGGATGTACTTCAGGGCCACCCGTCGATTCATATTGCGCTGCACCGCCTCGTAGACGGCGCCCATGCCGCCAAAGCCCATGAGGCTGACGATATCGTATTTGTCGGCCACCGTGCTGCCGACGAGGCGTTCGTAGAGTTGGCGGCGGTCCTGTCGAGAAGCGCTCATGGCAATAAGGGGGCATGAGGAAGGTCAAAAACCGAGGTGCAGCTCGATGCCGGCGCGCTCACCGTCGGCAAAGGGAATGAGTGCGCGGTTGGCAGCAGGCTCAAGAGATGAAGCATCGCCGCGGGCGGACATAAATAGATAGCCGCCGAAGACGGCGGCCGCCAATCCGGAGACGAAGAAGACGTCGGCGACGATCCCCTGGGTGCGGGCCGAACTCTGCGCGTCGACCCGTTCGTCGTACCCAAGGGTGGTGTCCGACATGGTGTTGGCGTTGCTGCGGGCCATCAATCCTATCATCGTGCCACCGGCGAGAAGTCCAGCGCCGGCGCTCAGGGTGATATAGGCGGGGGTCAGATTCGGCTGTTCGAGCTCTTCCAATCGTGCTCTCTCTTGAGCTTCTTCTTCGGCCTGTCTGGCAGCCAGCTCCTCTTCCTTTTTTCGCTGCTCTTCAAGCTCGGCTTCATGAATCTCGCGCACGGCGTCGATGCGCTCCATGGCCAGGTCACGAGCGTCGCTGTCGACCTCCGGGGAGCGCATGAATTGATCGTAATAATTCTCAGCCTGCTCCCAATCTTCGATCTCCTCGTAACAGCGGGCGATATTGAAGAGGAGGTTGGGCACCGGCTGGAGTTCGTAGGCCTGCGTGAAGCGATCGATTGCCTTCTCGAATTCGTCCTGACCGAAGAACTCCGCTCCCTCCTGAGAGAGGGCCTCCACCTGGCGGGCCGTGCTCATCTCCTGAGCGGCAGCGGTGGACGCAAGAGGAGCAAACAGGCCGGTGAGGCCGAGGACGAGCAGCAGGGTCAGGGCACAATATCTCATCGCGGGGTACTCTCGCAGCGCCGGGGATCGTTTGGGTCACACGCTCCAGGGGCAAGGATAACCGTTGTAAGAGGACACGTCTAGAACGGAGGGCGGAAGGCTGGGAGCGGAGGGCAGAAGGAGCTGAAATCGTCGGCGCCCGTGGCGTGGGCCGTGCTTAATTTGAAGGGTGCGAAGTTGCCCGCCTCCTGCAGAAGTGAGATGAACCCATGATCCCATATCGCGGTGAAGTTCCGAGGCCCAGGCTTCCCTGGGTGACCATTGGGTTGATCGCCGTCAATGTGGTGGTCTTCGCCTATCAGGCCACGTTGGGAGTGGAGGGATTTGTAGCCTTTGTCCAGCAGTGGGGAGCGGTGCCGGCGGAGATCGTGGAATCGCTCGGCGAGCAGCCCTGGGCGGTGTGGACATGGTTGGTGCCGTCGACGACTTCCATATTCATTCACGGAGGGTTGTGGCATCTGCTCTTGAATATGCTGTTTTTGTGGGTCTTTGGTGAGGCCGTCGAAAATGGCATCGGTCCCGGGAAATTCTTCGTCATCTACATGCTCGCCGGCGTCGGGGCGGTGCTCGTTCAGACGTTGTTCATTCCGGGCTCGGAGCTTCCCATGGTGGGAGCCTCGGGTGCCGTGGCCGGTGTGCTAGGGATGTACGTGCTGCTCTATCCGCTGTCGAAGCTCCGGGTATATTTCCCGCCTGCCTTCATCTTCCGAATCTCGGCGATGGTCTTCATCATGGCCTGGTTTTTCTACCAGATCTTTGCCGGCCTCGCCGTGGGACGTACCCAGGAGATGGTGGGAGGAGTGGCCTGGTGGGCTCACGTGGGAGGATTTGTAATCGGCGTAGTGGTGCATCTACTCATCGCCCGAGACACGGTCAACTGGAGTGACGAAGTGCCCCGGGAGCAGAACGAGCAGCCGGCGTGAGCGAATAGGTGCTCAGGGCTTGCGAGCCGTCACCACCAGCCCAACGGAGTCCGGCGGATAGGGTCGGCCGTCGAGGCCACCGGAGATATCGATGTCGACGAAGCCGACTCGTTGGACGAGCTTTCTTAGCTCTACCGCCGAGAAGAGGCGGTGGCCGACGTGGAATTCGTGGCGATCACCCTCGGGGGTGATGATGATCCAGCGGTTGTCGATCCATCCCCAGTCGTCGGAGAGGGTTCGCTCTTCGAGGAGGACCGATCCATCTTCGGTTTCTCGCCAACTTCGGGGCTGAATGACCTGTGCCAGGCCCTCCTTTCCGACGACGTCGATCACCAAATGTCCGCCGGGTCGCAGGCTTTCGTAGAATCTGGCCAGGCTGCGCAGATCTTCGGCTTCGTCCTCGAAGTAGCCGAAAGAGGTAAAGAGGTTGATGACGACGTCGAACTCCTCCTGGCGCTCAAAATCGCGCATGTCGGCGACGTGAAATTCGATGTCCAGTCCTTCTTCTGCTGCCCGCCGTCGCGCCTCGTCGACGTACAGGGTGGTGCGATCGACGGCGGTGACGTCCATGCCCCGTCGCGCCAATTCCAGGCTGTGGCGTCCGGGTCCGCAGGGAAGATCGAGGATCTTCGTGCCCCCTTCCAACTCCAGATATTCGACGAGTTGCTCGATCTGCTCTTCGGCCACCTCCCAGCGGCGCTCGTCGAACATAAAGGGGCTCATCAGGCGCCAGAAATCTTCATTGTCGAACCAGTCGGGGTCTTTGGTCATCGTCGTGCCTCGGATCGGGTCGGTAGGTAAGAGGGTAGAGTTGCTACATCGTGGGAACGGGGAAATGCAATGGTCCGGGGTTCATGGAGTATGATCATCGATCATGGGTTGCTGGGCCTCTGACCCCCAGGGCAGCCTGAGACGACGGCTGGCCCTGGGCTACGGGTCGAGCAATGTGGTTCGGTAGGCCTTTTGTACCGAAAACCACAAACCTAACGAAGCTCGACCCGTAGCCCCTGGCCACGCGCAGTCCAGCGTGCCAGGGGATTCTGAGTATGATGTGCCAAGAACGGCCGGTAGCAGGGGCATCACGGGGTAGACAACAGATGAGATTAAGTTAGTTTGGTCGACCAACCCACAACCGCAGGAGTCGACATGGCGCGAAAATCGACGGAAGAGAGAAGAAAGGAGATCACCGAGGGATTGCTGGAGGCGATGGCGGAGCATGGCTATGCCGGAGCTTCGATAAAGCGCATCGCCGCCCGGGCGGGACTGACACCGGGGCTGATCCACTATCACTTCGATACCAAGCAGGCGATCCTGTTGGCCTTGTTGAAGCGGTTATTCGTGCCTCAGATCCAGGTGTTGAGAAGTCTGGCGGACGAGGCGAATAGTGCCGAACAGGCGTTGGAGTCAGTGTTGGAAGCCCTGCTGTCGACGGGGGATTCCGCCGATCCGAAGGCCGTGGCGGCCTGGGTGACCATCGGCACGGAGGCGATCCGGGAGCCGGAGATCAACGAGGCGTATTCCCAGGCATTGCTCGAGATCGAGGCCCTCTTCGAGTCGATCGTCGAAAGGGGCGTAGATAGTGGTGAATTCGACGCTGGCGAGTTGTCGAACCGGGCCTGTGCGGCGGCGCTTCTGGCCGTGGTGGAGGGCTATTTTACGGTAGCCGCCACTTGCCGGGAAGCGATCCCACAGGGAACGGCGGCGCAGGCGGCGTTGAGGATGGCGAAGGGATTGCTACAGCGGTGAGAGGCATTGGTCACCCGGCGGCGTCGGCGGACTGCGATGTGCTGGAGGTGACCTCGTCGACGATCTCTTCTGTGGCCTCCCACAAATTTTTGGCCAATTCCGTATCGCGGCCGTATTGGTTTGTCTCGGCGACGTTGCAATCGGCGAGGTATTCGCCGTTGAGGTCTGCAGCGTCGGGGTGGACGGCGGCCCAGGTCTGGGTGGCGGCGCCTTCGGGGATGGACTTTAGGAATATGGGACCGAGGAGGGACCAGCCGGCGCGGGCCAGGGGATTCATATTGCGGGTGAGGTTTGTGTCTATGGGACCGGGGTGAGCGGCGACGGCACAACGGCTGCTTCCTTGCTCCTCGAAGCGACGACCGAGTTCACGGGCGAAGAGCACATTGGCCAATTTGGAGTGACAATAGGCCCTCCAGCCGTTGTACCAGGACTCACCGGAGAGGTCGTCGAGGACGATGCCGCCCTTGGGACAACCGCGTTTGTGGGCGTCGCTGGCGACGACGACGACCCGACCGTCGTCGGATAGTTGTTCCAGAAGTTCCGTGACCAGGATGAAGTGACCCACGTGGTTGACGAAAAATTGCTTCTCATACCCCAGGACGGTCTCGTGTTTGGGGAGGGCCATGATCCCGGCGTTGCAGATCAGCGCATCCAGCGGGCGGTCCTGGGAGCGCACGTCCTCGGCGCATTGGAGCACCGATTTCGGGTCGGCCAGTTCACAGACGACGGGGATGGCATCGCCGTCGATCTTTTCCACCGTATCCTCGGCCTTTTGCTGGCTGCGGGCGGCGGCGAAGACGGTGGCGCCCCGGTCGGTGAGGACGCGCAGGGTCTCAAAGCCGATGCCCGAGTTTGCTCCGGTGAGCAGGATGGTGAGATCCGACAGATCCAGGCCCTCGACGACTTCTTCTGCCGTGGAAGACCAGCCGAATCCGCTGTCGCCGGTGCCTTTGAAAATTCCTGTCAGGGACATTGAGTGCTCTTGGGTTGTAGTACTGTGGTTGTTGTAGGTGCCCCTCCACCTCACTTCGTTCGGCACCTCCCCGGTCAAGCCGGGGAGGGGTTTGAACGCTTACCAATGATTACCAGCTCCCCTCAGGGGTTCCATCGAAGTGCTTCTTGAGCCCCGTCCAGCAATCGTCGACGTAGTTTTCCTGAAGGGTGTCGAGTTCGGCGGCGTATTCGGTCAGGTGCTGGGGCAGGCGGGTCTCGAACATAAAGGCCATGGTGCCCTCGAGCTTCTGGGGCTTCAGATCGGCTCGCGAGGCCTTCTCGAAGGCGTCGACGTCGGGCCCGTGGGGGAGCATCATATTGTGGAGGCTCATCCCGCCGGGGAGAAAGCCCTCTTCTTTGGCGTCGTATTGGCCGTAGATAAGGCCCATGAACTCGGACATGATATTGCGGTGGTACCAGGGCGGCCGGAAGGTATCCTCGCCGACAAGCCAGCGGTCCGGGAAGATGACGAAGTCGATGCTGGCCGTGCCCTCTTCTCCGGAGGGGGCAGTCAGCACGGTGAAGATCGATGGATCGGGGTGGTCGAAGCCGATGGCGCCGATGGGAGAGTAGTCGCGCAGGTCGTATTTGTAGGGGGCATAATTTCCGTGCCAGGCGACGACGTCCAGCGGGGAGTGGCCGATGGTGGTGGTATAGTGGCGTCCACACCACTTGACGAAGATGGTGCAGTCTTCCTCGATATCCTCGTAGGCCGCCACGGGGGTCTTGAAATCGCGGGAGTTGGCCATGCAATTTGCACCGATGGGGCCGCGATCGGGGAGGATGAATTTGGCGCCGTAATTCTCACAGAGATAGCCGCGAGCAGGCCCGTCGACGAGCTCGACGCGAAAGACCATGCCCCGGGGGATGACGGCGATCTCGCCAGGCTCGACGTCCATGATGCCCATCTCCGTGGCAAGTCGGATCTCCCCGGATTGGGGAACGAAGAGCAGTTCGCCGTCGGCGTCGAAGAAATACTCGCGCTCCATGGATTCCGTCACCAGATAGACGTGGGAGGCCATTCCGTCCTGGTTGATGGCGTCTCCGGCAGTGGTGATGGTGCGCACGCCGTCGACGAAGTGGACGGGTTCGTCGGGAAGGGGGACAGGATCCCAGCGGCGCTGGCCCAGGGTCAGTTCGCCTTCGTCGACGGTGGGGGCGCTCTTCCACAGCGGTTGAGCATAGGATTCGTAGCGGCCGAGTTGGCGAACGGAGGGACGGATTCGATACAGCCAGGAGCGCTCGTTGGCGTGGCGCGGAGCCGTAAATGGCGAGCCCGACAACTGCTCGGCGTATAGCCCGTAGGGGCAACGCTGTGGCGAGTTTCGGCCCTTCGGAAGAGCTCCGGGGAGGGACTCCGTCTCGAAGTGATTTCCAAATCCCGTCATATACTCGCGTGTCATAGAGGCCTCCGGCGATCGAAGTTCGGTGTGAGGACGAGTCTTTCCCATCTTCGTAGCGCTACCATGGGTAGTCGCCCCGGGCGGGATTATCAATGGTCGTGGGCGGGAAGATAGGGGGGTCAATCACGGAGTTCGGCCAGGGCTTCCTCGAATAATTCGATGAACTCCTCGGCGGTCAGTCCGTGTGCCTCGGCGCGGAGTTCGTCGATGACTTCGATGGCTTCGTCGGGATCTTCGAATTGCGTCGACAGCTCCATGGTATAGGCGGCGATGGCCTCGCGCACCGGCTCTGCCACGTCTTGCGGAAGATTTTCGATGGACTCCTCGGCGGTCTCGTCGGAAGTACCGTCGAAGCGCCACAGGTCGTCATCTTCGTCCGCATCGTCGGGGACGTCCGCCCGGGCTTGCGGATCGTCGTCGGCGGCTTCGGGGTCGTCGCCTTCGTCGCGCTCTTCGGCCGCTGAGCCATCGCCGTCGGAGGGGTCGTCGTCGCTATCGCAGGCGCCGAGCCCGAGGGTCAATAGCAGCACGCAGAGGATAGCCGTCCATCTGGACAGGGGCATGGAAAACTCCTGAGTATGCCAGCATTCCCGGCCCCCTGCCGAACTGATCCGGCAAGGGGCCATGATGGGATCGAAATGGCAACACTCCACAATATGTGGAGCAATTTCTTAGAGCTCGGCGAGGGCCTGTTCGAGGTGCTCGAGGAGCTCTTCGGCGGTCATGCCGTCGGCTTCCTCGCGGAGTTGATTACCTTTCTCCTGGGCCTGCTCAGGATCGATATCCGATCCGAAGAGTGCCATGACATAGGCCTCCAGAGCTTCCTCGACGGGTTCGGCGAGCTCTTCGGGAAGGGCGTCGATCGAAGCGTCGGCCGCGTCATCGTCGCTGCCATCGAAGCGCCACTCGCCATCGTCGGCGGCGACCTCTTCTTCGTCAGATGCCTCGTCGTCGGCAGCAACCTCTTCTTCGTCTGCGCCGTCTTCTTCGCCGGCAAGTTCCGCCTCGTCGGACTCGTCACCTGCCGCCTCGGAGGCTTCGTCTCCGTCTCCGTTTCCGTCATCGTCGCCTTCTTCATCTTCCGCCGCTTCCTCAGTCTGATCGGGATCGTCGTCGGCGGCTGCGTCGTCGTCGCAGGCGACGACGCTGAGGGCCAAAAGGGCTGCACTGAAAAGGGCCAACAATTTCTTGGTCAACATATCGAACTCCAATTGGGAGAAGAAATAAACAGCGTTGAGGCCAGCATGGTAGAACGTCGCCGGGTCGGATCGCAACAGACCACAGTTGGAATGTGTGATTGGGTTCAACGCTCTGCCCCTTGCAGTTCCACGGCGCGGAAGGCGTGGAGGCGCGAAGCGCTGTACGCAGAGCGCTGCCTCGCGAAAAAAGAGCGCTGGTACGCGGAGGCGCGGCAGAGCTCGCGAAGCGTCGCTAAAGCGCGGCAAACAGCTCCGACGGGTTGTACTGGTTTCGATGGGGAGAGGTTACGTGTGGGAGAGTGCTGTTTCGCCAACTGCCTACTGCCGATAGGGAAGCCCCTATCGTCTCCGGGA
>SLPW01000189.1 GCA_007131755.1 Myxococcales bacterium
CCGCGCCGGCGCCGTCGACTTCGGCGACCTCATCCTGCGGCCCCTGGAGATGTTTCGCCGCGATCCCCGCTTCGCCCGTCGACTCAGCCAGATGTGGCAATATATTTTGGTCGACGAATTTCAGGACACCAACCCCGCTCAATACGAACTTCTCGATCACCTCACCAGCAGCCACGACAATCTGGCCGTCGTCGGCGATGACGATCAGTCCATCTACCGCTGGCGCGGCGCAGACATGACTCATATTCTGGGCTTCGAAGACGCCTTCGAGTCCACGCAGGTCATCAAGCTCGAGCAAAATTATCGCTCCACCGGCGTCATCCTCGAGGCCGCCAACGACGTCATCGCTCGTAACTCGCGGCGCCACCCCAAAAAATTATGGACTGACCGTCCCGGCGGAGATCCCATCTGTGTCTTCACCGCCGCAGACGACCGCGAAGAGGCCTCATTTGTGGCCGAGACCATCTTCGAGGAGGTCAAACGAGGGGCCCGTCCCGTCGACTTCGCCATCTTCTATCGCACCAACGCCCAGGGCCGCCTCTTCGAGGAGCAGCTCCGCCAGTGGGGCTTGAACTACCGCGTCGTCGGGGGCCTGAGCTTCTATGACCGCCGCGAGATCAAGGACGTCCTCGCCTATCTGCGCGCCGCCCTCAATCCACGCGACGATATCGCCACGGCCCGCATCATCAACACTCCGCGCCGCGGCATCGGCGACAAGACGATGGAAAAGCTCACGGCGGCACGAGAAGTCTCGGGCATCGACGATATCCAGGACGCCATCGACGTCGCCCTGGAGGAGCCGCCCGAACAAAACGATCTCTTCTCCTCTCCCCTGGCCACCACGGACGCCCAGCGCGAGGCCGTCGACACCCTGCGCTCGTTGCGCGGCCGCACCCGCTCCAGCCTGGAAGACTTTCGCCGAATTCTGGAGGAGATCCGCGACGACCTCCTCCACTACGAATCGCTGACCACCGTGGTCGAGCGGCTTTTAGAGCGCAGCGAATACACCGACCACCTCCAACAGGGCGACCCCGACACGGCGGAAGACCGGCTTCGAAATATCGGCGAACTCCTGAGCGCCATCGACGATTTCGAATCCGACCCCACCACCCCGGCGCTCCTCGACGCGGCCCGTGAGGCCATCCCCGATGACGCCGACGACCCGCTATTGACCTCCGAGGCCGCCCTTCGCCTTCGCGCCTTCCTCGACCGCTCCTCGCTGGTCTCCCAGACGGAGAAACCGGAACTCGACGGCGCCGTCACCCTCATGACCATCCACGGCGCAAAGGGCCTCGAATTTGACACCGTCTTCGTGGTGGGCATGGAGGAGAAGACCTTTCCCAACCTGCGCACTCCCGACGACCCCGAGGAGTTGGCCGAAGAACGCCGCCTGGCATACGTCGCCATCACCCGCGCCGAAAACCGCCTCTATATCACCAACGCCCGCCGACGACGGGTCTACGGAAAATACCAGAATACCGAACCGAGCCGCTTTCTCCTCGACATCGACGAACAGCGACTCCACGTCGACCCCCGAAGCACCTCAAAGACCGTGGACTACGGCGCGCGAAAGCGCCGCGCACGCACAGGCAGACGCTCACATCCCTTCCCCGCCAGTGGGGAGGTGGCCCCGAGCTCTTTTTACGAGGGTACGCCCGATGAGGCGCGAGACTTCGACCAATCCCCTGAAAGTCCTTACGACGATTCCTTCAACCAGGCGCTGCCGGACTGGGTGACCTCCACACAATCCAAACCCAGAACGGCCGACGACGACCTCGTCGGCCTCACCGTCAGCCACACCCAACTCGGCCCCGGAGAAGTGCTCTCCGTCTCCGGCTCCGGCGACAAGGCAAAGCTCACCGTCGACTTCGCCTCCGTCGGCGAAAAGACGGTGATGCGCCGATTTGTAAAAATCTTGGGATAAAGCCCTTCCGTCGTTGTCCGTCGCGTCACCGCTACTGCAATTCCAGTAGATCCACCCCGTCCTGCGTGGCGAGGGCATCAATGGCGTCGGAGTGTTCTCTCAGCAATATCTCGATTGTCTTCGTCGTGCAGTTTCCGACTCGAATCCACACTACTTTTGGAGGAGCCCCCAGCAAGACGACAAGGTCATTGAAATCACTATCTTTGGTGACAATCGTAAAGTCATGGGAACGAGCGAATTCCCAGACCTCCCGGTCCGTGGCTGCGGCGAGCCCTTCATCTCGCACATGCACGGAGTTTGGGAAGTCCTCCGAGACGACATCTACAAGACGCGGTGAGAGATTGTGGTCGAATAGCAGTTTCATGAATGACCGATTGCCGCCCACAGTCTTCGTAGGATCATCCAATTGGCCTCGATGAATCGCCAGAACTTCGAATTCGCCCAGACTGCTCTCGTTCGGCGGCGAATTGTAGACAGGCCCGAATGTCTTCTTCCGTTAAATCGGGAAAGTCTTCCAAAATGTCCTGAGGACTCATGCCGCCTGCGAGGTAGCCGAGCACATCGGCAACCGTGATCCGCAGTCCCCGGATACAGGGCTTTCCACTTCGCTTTCCAGGCTCCACCGTAATGATCTCTCGAAAATCTCTCATCTCTTTGCCTCGACGGTGAACCTCGGGAAATGGTTGAACTTCAACCAATGGTTCGTCCGGTCCCCGTCCAAAATACGCACAATGCCTTGGAAAACCAAGTTTCCGCTTTCTGATCTTCCTCAGCCACTAGTCCCTGAACAAGCGTACGTTTTGTCGCGAGGGCCCGGAGATGCGCGTAATGACAAGGAGAAGAAACGCAGGTGATGCAGCGCATCTTCAAGTTTCAGGTCAGCGCAGCGAACCGCTTCGACGCAGTCAGTGCGCACAGATCCGGGGCCGCAGCAGAAAGATTCGTTTGTTTAGGGACTAGCACGTCGGAGGCTGCAGGCTACTTGCTCTTAGCCCAGCGCCGCTACCACGGCGTCGGTGAACTCCTCGGTCGTCGCCGATCCACCCAGATCGCCTGTGACCGCTTTTCCTTCTTCGAGCACCGCGTTGAGCGCTCCGTCCAGGCGCCGCGCCTCTTCCGTCAGATCCAGGTGCTCCAACATCATCCCCGCCGCGCGCATCAGCGCCGTGGGGTTGGCAATTCCCTTGCCGGCGATATCCGGTGCCGTACCGTGGACCGCTTCGAACATCGACGCTTCTTCTCCGATATTGGCTCCCGGCGTCAGTCCCAGACCTCCGATGAGCCCTGCTGCCAGGTCCGACAGGATATCACCGAAGAGGTTGGTGGTGACGATGACGTCGAACCTCTCGGGCCGCATCACCATCTGCATGCACATATTGTCGACGATCAGATCCTCGAATTCGACATCGTCGTACTCACGGGCGATGGACTGACCGACCTCCAGAAACAGGCCGTTCGTCTCCTTGAGGATATTCGCCTTGTGGACCAGCGTGATCTTCTGTCGGCCCACCCTTCGCGCATATTCGAAGGCGTAGCGCACGATGCGCTCACAGGCCCATCGGGTACACAAAATGATCGTCTCCGCCGCCGAGCGGTTCGGCGGAATAGCGTGCTCGATTCCGGCGTAGGCCCCTTCCGTATTCTCCCGCACCGTCACCAGATCGACGCCGCTGTCCGAAAATCGCGTCTCCACTCCCGGCAATACCTTCGCCGGACGCACGTTGGCGTACATATCGAAGTGCTTTCGAATCGCCACGTTGATGCTTCGAAATCCCGTGCCGATCGGCGTCTCCAGCGGCCCCTTCAGGGCCACCTGGTTGCGGCCGATGCTCAACAGGGTTTCCTCGGGAAGCGGAGTCCCCAGGTCCTCGAAGGCCGCCGAACCGGCGCGCACTTCCTCCCATTCCAGCCCTGCATCCAGGGCTTCGAGCACGCGCACCGTTGCGTCCACGATCTCTGGTCCGATTCCATCGCCGCGAATTAGTGAGACTTTCTGGCTCATCGATACTCCCTATGGCTGTCCTACCAGGAGGACTACATCACTTCTCTTTTTCCCCGCCGCAGTGGACTCTTCGGCACCTGGCAAGTCCCCGAAAAGCGCGCGGCGGTCGACACCATAAGTGAGCGACTTCCCCCGGTCAATGCCGTATCCAACCCCCTATGCGATCGCCGGTAGTCGGATGTGATTTCCGCCACCCTGGCCCTGGCCCCGTCCCGGGCCCCTGTCCGCCTTTGCCCTCACTCCGACTCGCCAGCCTTCACTCCAAGACTTCGGGCACAGTCTGAGACCTGGGGTGAGGGGAGGATTTTACTTCGGACATGGGCCCGGGAACGATCAGCAACGGAGTCCGATCATTCCCCCTTTCGACTCATCTCGCTTGGTTTGCGTGAAAATGCCATTACATTCAATAGTGCGAATACTGAAACTCGTTCACTTCGGGGATGGCTCCTGTTCTCCATAGCAAACCGGGCAGACGCGCTGATGTCGATTGATTCCGTAAGAGAGTACGCACTGTAGAGCCAGGATATGACGGGGAGACCGCCACTTAAAATCGCGACGGGCTATCCGGAGGTCGACGATGGATAGTCATTGGACGCTGCGTTGGCTTCTGATGCTCATCATCTTCGCCCTGTGTACGATGGCATTCTCCTCCTATGCCGGCGCAACGTCCGACGACACCACCGATGACCCGTCGACGATTCTGATCAACTAGGCTGGAGGTATCGCCTTGGCTACATCATCTCTCATCCGATTGCTCATCGTACTCGTCATCCTCATCGTCCTCGCCATCACCTCCGGAGTCGCCTGGGGCACCTCGAGCCACACCGACGGGCCCACAGCTGATTACGAAACCATCCCACAGTCGCTGGATTGACTGTCGCTTCATAGACAGCAACTTCTCCCCCCATCCATCTTGCCCCGAGGCGTCGAAAGCGCTACAGGTCGGTGCGAGCAACCACCGTCCCCCCGGGAGGTTTTACCGTGCTTTCGGAATCCATCGACGCCATCTCGTCTCGTCTCGACGACGTTCAGACCACCTTTGCGCTCACCGACCGCGCCGTCGCAGCCGGCATTCAACTCTTCGTGCGCACCGGGAATTTTCCCGACCACATCGCCGACGACGAGGCGATTCGCCAGCCCCTGCTCGACGCGGCGGGATTGCTATTTTTGAGCGCTCCCTCCTTCAAGCCGCGCTATCTGCTGGTCTCCTCCATGCACCTTGGCCTCGTCATCTCCGGGGAGCGAGAGTTCAAGCTCATCCTCGACGAACTCCGCTCGCTGGACGACGACGTCGACCAGTTGCAGGACGAGCCGAAATGGCTCACTGAATATCGCGACCTCGGTGGGGACCTTCCCGGGGCCGAAGAAGACCCCGACGAATTGGTGCTGCGTTTCGACAACGCCCGGGACATCCTCCGCGAATATCACGACGAAGTGCTCGAATTTTCGCGACGCGTCGTCGACGAACTGGCCACCGACTTCGACCGCGACGTCGAAGGGGGGCATCTATCGCCCCTGGGAGCTGACGTCGCAGACGATATCGACGATCCCGACGAGGCGATGAAAAGGGCCGCCGAAAAACTGGCAGAAGGCGATCTTCTGGGGGCACGCATTCTCTACTCCGCAGTGCTCAATGAACAGCCCGACAACCTGGACGCCCTCGTCCAGCGCGGCATCCTGCGCGCATCCTTCGAGGAATTGTCCGACGCCATCGACGACTTCGACGGAGCCCTCGAACTCGACCCGGACCACCTGGTCGCCCGTCTCAATCGCGCCCTGGCGCTCCACTCCACAGGCCGCGTCGACGAGGCCATCTCCGACTACGACCGGGCCATCGAGCAGGTCGACGACAATCCCGAAATCTGGGTCAACCGGGGAATTGCCCGGTTCTCCAGCCAGGACTTCTCGGCAGCGAAGGCCGATCTGGACCGCGCCATCGAGCTCGACGACTCCATGGTCCAGGCCTACTTCCAGCGCGGCAACGTACACCGGGTGCTCGGCGAAGTGGGCCACGCCCTTCGCGACTACGAAAAGGCCATCGAATTGGCGCCGGGCTTCGTCGAAGCCTACTCCGCCCGAGGCTATCTCCACCTTCAACTGGAAGACGCACAGGCCGCCATCGCCGACTTCCAACGGGCCATCGAACTTCAACCCTCCGACCCCGCTCTGTACTACAATCGCGCCCACGCCCATCTATTGGCCGACGACGCACAGGCCGCCATCGCCGACTACGACCGGGCGCTAGAACTCGATCCCGAAGACGTCGAAGCCCTCTCCAACCGCGGCGCCGCCCGCATGATGAACGGCGACCTCGACGGCGCCGTCGACGACTGGGAGACCGCCATCGCCATCGATCCCTACTACCCCACCCCCTACCTCAAACGGGCCTCCATGTGGATCGCCACCGAACAGCCCGAAGAGGCCGCCCGCGACCTCCAGATCGCCCTCGACAACGCCCCCAACGACTGGCCCCTTCGCCACGACGTCGAAGCGATGCTCGAAGATCTGCGCACAGAGTTGGGCTTCGACCAACCTCATTGATCGCGCGGCGCAACCAGCAATCGAACTCCACCGCGGCAATTCACTCACTACGCCACCTGGAGCCGATAGCATCACTGCTATCGTAGCGCCGCCAGGCGCTGAGCACTGTGAACTCCAACAATCGCCAAGAACATTCGATGTCCTCCGAAGGCAACGATTCATCCCAATATACGTCGCCTTCCGATGGCGATGGCGAGGATGCCATCGGCTCCATGGTGAAGACGAGCAACCGACAGTCTCCGCTCTCGGTCAGTATCTATGCGGTTATCTCGACAACACAGCGAACCACTGACGTATCATAAGAAGGGTTTTTCGGAGACGATAGCGTCTTCCCTATCGGCAGTCGCTGCGACGGCCTGGGTGGGACTGCCGATGCGCGGGAGCACATCGTCTCCGAAAGCTTTATTTTCCAGCCTGAAAGTGGATCCGTATCGAGTGGGAATTTAAAGTCGGAAGTCGGAAATCAGAAATCGGAAATCGGAAAGACGTACGCAACGACTTGAGTTTACGCTGTTCTTGGCTATCTCAACCTGGTGCGCACCTCGGTAAGGCCGGTCCTGGCTCAAGACGGTGACTTGTAATTTCCGACTTCCGATTTCCGATTCGCTTTTCTTTCTTCTTTTTTTTCCCTTCGTAGTTGTTGAACTCTGACCCCTGCTAAATACTGGATAGTCGCCCTTCGCTTACCTAAACGGACTCGCTATCCTCATCAGGTACGGAATAGCGAACTCTGTCCATCTCGTACGGGATCTCTCCTCCCTTTTGACAAGTGTCTAATGCCTGCTCGTCCGCCCATCCAACTCATCGTTGTCTCCTCCGTCCTCTTCTTCGCTTTGCTTATGGGTAGCATCGCCGGATGCGATACAACGCAACCGGAGGGTCAGACAGCCGGTGAGACTCGGCCAGCCGAGGAGGCTCAACCAACCACACGGACACTCGAGGAGTTCGAGAAGATCGATCAAGATAGCCGAAAGAAGTCCCCTGAGAGGATGGTACCTATCGCTAATCTCAATTTACCTTCTGGAGGCGTCCCGATCCGCCTTCATCGATCTACTGATTGGCGAGCTCTATCCAGCACTTCTTCACGGGACGACGTTTGTTCCTCTCCTGCCCGGTAGGCATCGAGTCGACGACGAACTTCTTGCCGCCAGGCATCTTCCACTTCATCGTCCTCGTCGAGGCTTTCGATGAGATGCCTGGCGAGTCGAGCTCGATCTTCACGGGGCAGGGCGAGCGCCGCGGCTTCC
>SLPW01000249.1 GCA_007131755.1 Myxococcales bacterium
CGGCCAGGTGGCAGGTCTTGTGGGCACCGTCAATGATCAGGGGTCGGTCTATGACTCTACGGCCACTGGAGACGTCTACGGAGAGGGAAATTATGTCGGCGGTCTCGTGGGGCGATTTGCCGGCGGTACCATCGCCGACTGTCAGGCCTTCGGACAGGTCTACGGATTTGCATCGAATGTCGGCGGACTGGCAGGTCGTGTTGGCGGGGGCGGCGTCGTCGAGCGATCGCGAGCCGAAGGGGACGTCGCCGGTCTCGGTGCCCGTGTGGGAGGACTGGTGGGAGACCATCATAACGGCGGAGAAATCTACGAATCCCACGCAACGGGCACGGTATTTGGCAGCGAGAATTATGTCGGGGGATTGGTGGGTCATTTTGGAGATGGCACTATCGAAAAGTCTACGGCCGGGGGAGATGTGACCGGAGATCGTGAGGCCGTCGGCGGCCTGGCGGGCAGAATTGAAGGTGGGAGCATCACTGGCTCCTCCTCCGAGGGGGATGTCAACGGATTCCGAAGCGTGGGAGGACTGGTGGGGCGACTGGAAAGGGCGCGAGTCGTGGAGTCCAGTGCGCACGGATCCGTCGAGGGGGACCACCGTGTGGGCGGTTTGGTGGGAGAGATGAACGGAGAAAGTGAGATTCAAGAATCTCATGCCACGGGATCCGTGCTCGGTCATGGATATGATAATTGGAGTGCTGGCCAGGCTGCGGGCCTGGTGGGGACGGTCAATGGGGGATCGATTTACGAATCCTGGGCCGAAGGCGACGTCAATGGAAGCATCGAATCCACGGGAGGGTTGGTGGGACGTTTTGCTGGCGAAGTGATCCAAGGCTCCTGGGCGGAGGGCGACGTCACCGGCGACGACCGAGTGGGCGGATTGGTCGGAAAGACGCGCGACGACGAGGCCGTACGCATCGAGGGCTCCTGGGCGGAGGGCGACGTCACGGGGATTGATCAAGTCGGGGGCCTTGTCGGTTATCTTCGATACCAATCCGAGATTGATGGCTCCCGGGCGGAGGGCGACGTCACTGGCGAGGAGGCCGTGGGAGGACTGGTGGGAGAGACGGAGTCCGGCGAAGAAGGATGGATCGAGGCCTGTCATGCCACAGGCCAGGTCACCGGAGGGCGTCGCGTGGGAGGGCTGATTGGCTATCTACGAGGGAACACGGAGGTGCATATGTCCTACGCCACGGGAGACGTTACGGCCGCGGCGGCTGATGACGAGGAAGATATCGGCGGGCTTGTGGGTCGGGTTCGTCAAGATTCGGAGGTCCACAATTGCTTTGCCACCGGAGAGGTCTACGCGCCGGACCATGATCGAGTAGGAGGGCTTGTGGGCTACGCCAGGGGAGACGGGATCTACGATTCCTACGCCACAGGAGACGTGACGGGAGACGAAAAAGTGGGCGGCCTCATCGGCGAATACCATTCGGGTGATGCCGAGCGCTGTTATAGCGCCGGGCGGGTCACAGGGAACGACGACGTGGGAGCGTTGGTCGGCGATGATGACGGAATCGAGGACTCCTACTGGGATACCACGGTCAACGACGGGATTGAATTCGACGTCGATGCCGGCGAGGGACTCACTACCGGAGAATTCGCCAATTCGGAGAACTTTCCGGAATGGGACTTCGTCGACTCTGCCGATGCCGGAGATCGAGACGATCCCTGGTATATGCCGGACTCCGATGAACTCGCCGATCTGACGGGCGATACGAATAATCCTCGCCCCCGATTGTGGTTCGAGTTGTTGGATGAATGATCCGTTTTGCAACTACCGTCTTACCAACCGCAGGCAAGCCTTGGCTGCCGAGGATGTCGGACGTGCTGTCAGCGGCCGACATGAATAGCTACGCGGCCTTCGGCCCGTGATGGACTCTTCAGGAACTGGCGAAGGAGACGGCACGGCCAACTCGCTGTTTGCCGATGGCCGAGCGCCCGCTGCTTTGACGCGGAGCTTCTCGATTTGCCGGGGGGACATTAGCGTGATAATTCGCAGGGCAGTAACTAGTCTTCACTTCGCTGTTATCATCAATTGCGCCGCCATGATCTTCGATACGCCCACGCATTATTTCGTCTGTGCCGGTCAGGCCGAGGGGTATTCGCCGCTCAATGCCTTCGATCAGGCGTTGATCGATGCTGGCGTCGGTGATCTGAACCTGGTGCGGCTCAGCTCCATTCTTCCTCCTCGATGTAAGAAGGTGGAGCCCTTTGAGCTGCCCGGCGGGGCTCTGGTGCCGGTGGCCTATTCGAAGATGTATTCTTCGACTCCGGGAGAGGTGATCTCGGCGGCCGTGGCCATCGCGATTCCCGAAGATGGCGATTTGCCGGGGCTGATCATGGAACACCACGGGGCAGGGCCGTTGAGCGAGGTATTGGAACAGGTCCATGAGATGGCGATTCAAGGCATGGGCCACCGACGACGCGCCGTGGCCGACGTTCTGTCCGTCGGAGAGTCCCACAAAGTGGAGCGCCACGGCGCCGTATTTGCCGGCGTCGTGATGTGGAACGGGGCGAGGGGCTGAGATGACGGATGTGTTCTACGACGATCACGGACCTCGCTATGCAGAGGCCCGTTGCGAGATAACAGGCGGGGCGGTGGCCATCTTCGGAGCCTGCTACGACGGGACGACCTCCTTTCGACCGGGCGCCCGATTCGGGCCCGACGCCCTGCGGGCGGCCAGCCTGGGAATCGAGACCTATTCGCCAAAACAGGACGCCGATACGACCCGTGATATTTCGATGGTAGATCTGGGCAATCTGGAGTTGTCCACCGGCGCTCCCGGACCGGTCGTGGATGCGGTCACCCGGGCGACGAGAGATATTCTGGCCTGCGGAGCAAAGCCCCTTCTTCTGGGCGGCGAACACAGTGTCTCCGTGGGGGCGATCCGGGCTCTGGCCGAGTACTACGCCGAGCTCGTGCTGGTGCAGATCGATGCGCACGCCGATCTTCGCGAGGAATACGGTGCAGAGCCGCTCAACCATGCCTGTGCGATGCGCCGGGCCCTCGATGTGCTTCCCTCGGAGAGGGTGCTCCAGGTGGGCATACGAAGCGGTACGGGGGCTGAATTCGAAGAACTCGAAGAGAGCGGTCGTCTCGTCGAACCGACGGCAAAAGCCCTCGAAGAACGCTTGTCTGATACGGATGGTCCGATCTATCTGACAGTGGACCTCGATGTCTTCGACCCCTCCGTATTCCCCGGTACGGGGACACCGGAGCCGGGCGGCATCGATTGGAGAACCTTTGCTGAGTTGCTGTCCACGATCCCTACCCGACGCCTCGTCGCCGCCGACGTCGTCGAACTCGCCCCCCACTACGATCCCACGGGCTGTTCCGCCGTCGTCGCCGCAAAAGCAGTCCGCGAGATCGCACTGAAGCTCGGGCGCTGATCCTACCACCCACCACCCACGACCCGCATTCACCATGTCCATACGAGAATTCATCGACGACCACTTTCGCCACTTCAACGCCCGCGAACTTCGCGACGCCGCGAAGGCCTACGAAAAGCATATCGAGGCCGGCGGAAAGATGATGGTCACCCTGGCCGGGGCCATGAGCACCGCCGGGATTGGTCGCATCCTGGCACCGGCGATCCGCCAGGGACTGGTTCACGCCATCACCTGCACGGGAGCGAACCTAGAGGAGGACGCCTACAACCTCATCGGACGCCCGACCTACGAGCCCCTGCCGGACTGGCGGGCCCTGAGGGCGGAGGACGAAAAAAAGTTGTACGAGCGAAATATGAATCGCGTCACCGATACGGCGATCCCCGACGATATTATGATCGAGATCGAGGGACAGCTCGCCTATCGGTGGAAGGCGGCATGCGATAGCGGAAGAAGCGACACTCCGGCGGCTTTTCTACTCGACGTGCTCGACGACAACGAGCTCAAGCCGAAATTCAAAACCCCCGAGGAGAGTTGGTTACTTGCGTGTAAGGACTGCGACAT
This sequence comes from Myxococcales bacterium, assembly GCA_007131755.1. Taxonomy (GTDB): domain Bacteria; phylum Myxococcota_A; class Bradymonadia; order Bradymonadales; family Bradymonadaceae; genus SLJM01. The sequence continues at coordinate 3,952 of SLPW01000249.1, forward strand.
CCCGATCTGGACGCCCGGCTGGGAGGACAGTACTTCGGGAAATGCCTTTGCGGCCTGTGTGATGAAGGGGGAGGTCCCTCGCCACGACTGCGTGGAGACGGGAACGGAGCAGATGCAAAGGCTGGTCCGGTGGTATCTGGAAAATTGTGCTCCCGAGCCGGGGATAGGCTTCTTTCAACTCGGAGGGGGAATCGCCGGGGACTTCGCGATCTGTGCAGCACCGCTGATCACGAAGGATCTGAAGCTCGAAGGGACACCGCTGTGGGGCTACTTCTGTCAGATCTCGGATGCCGTAACCAGCTACGGGGGCTATTCGGGGGCCGTGCCGAACGAAAAGATCACCTGGGGAAAGCTGGAGGTGGACACGCCGAAGTTCATGATCCAGTCCGACGCCAGCATCGTGGCGCCCCTTATCTGGGCTTATCTGTTGGGCAAATAAACCTCACCCGCCTCCGCCGCCGGAGCTGTAGCCTCCCTCGGAAGCTTCGGGCACCATCTTTCCGAAGCCCCCCATATCGGAGCGCCGAAAGCCGAGCAGGGGAATGGTGGTCTTGAAGGGCTTGTCCATCGGCTGGGGCTGTGCCCAGGTGGCCTCGTCTCCAAGGGCGACCTTTCGAAGGGCCATCCCCGCCTCATGGGCTTCGATGAGAAAGGGCGTCAGATCGGGATTGGGCTGGTCGTTGAGCTTCATGCTCAAGTGCACGATGTGTCGAATGCCCGCTTTCTTCAGCGTTTCCAGACCGGGGAGGATGGAGTCGTCGATATAATAACGGTTGTCGAAGGTGCCCGGCCGAGGGCGAAGTCCGCCGTTGCCAAGACGCTGGTCGTCGCACATCCAGACCGGGGCGGCGTCACTGGACAGCGCCTTGCGCAGTTCGTAGACCTCCGGGGCCAGAGTGAACATGGTGTCGATGAGCTTTGCGGAGTCGACGGCCACATTCGCCCATCGACGCTGGGCCGAAAGGGCCCAGTGGTCGAAGGTAGAGATCAACTGGGCACCCTGCTTCATCAGGGTGACGCCGACCTCGATGGTGCCTGGTCCGGGAAGATCGATGATCACCATCGTATCCGAGCCCACCCACTGCCAGGAGCCTGGCGGGTGCTCTTTGTGATAGCCCGGCGAGAGTTGAATCTCCTTGGGCTCGATATTCAACTTGTCGATGCTGGCGAAGAGAGTGGGGCAGTGATAGGGCACCCAGGCGCTGTCCGGAAGCGGACCGAAGAGGTGAAAGAGCACGTCATAGCGCTTGTACATGCGCGGGTCCGTGATGCCTTCTTCCAGATCTTCGGGCTCCAGATAGATCGCTCCCGAGGGAACGCGGGCGCCGAACTTCTCAAGATATTTCAACCAATGTGGGGACATGCCAGGAGTCGTAGTCTATGAGGGGGCCTTTGTCGATGCGACTAAAATAACCTGCAAATTCTCCGTCCACCAGATATACGCCTACCGTGGCATAGCCCAACCCACGGGACGACCACAAAGGGGCGGTGTCGAAGCGCTGCTGGGCGGCGATGATATGAGCGGCGTCGAAGGCCTCTTGGACGGCCTTCTCCCACTTCGCACGCGGCATCAGAGGTCCGATGCGAACCGTCTTTCCCATGCGCCCGAAGGCTCCTTTTAGCACCCAGCGCGTGGGATTCGAAAGGACTTCTTGTCTGTTGAGGCTCGACAGATAGACCGACTTCGGGATGAATTCGTCGAGAAGGGCGCGGCTGGATTCGTCGAGGGGAAGGTCGTGCTCGTTCCAGAGGGCGTAAAAGCGCTTACTCTGGGAGGCCAGTGCGCTCAGGGGATTCATGATCGGTAAAAACGGGGCTGCCTTCGACCACTCTTCGACGTTCTCGATCTCAGCCAGCCACTCGCCAGGATAGTAGCGAAAGACGGCGTCCACGGGGGTGTCGAAGACAAATGCCCTGCCGTCTTCGACGCGAAAATTCATGGGTGAACCGAGCTCGGTGGTGTGCCCGGCCTCCTGCATCCAGTCCGCCACCAGGGCCACGTGTTGGAGATCTTCGGAGTAGCCCGTGGCGTGGATGAAGGCCACCGATTCAAAATCCGACAGACTATTGACCACCGCTTTCTTGAGATCGCCCTTGAAGGTCAGCCCCGCAAAGCGATCGGCGAAATGATCGCCAAGAACGCGGGACAGGCCCACGCATTCGGCAAAACCGCTGGGGACGTCGTCGTTGAACTCCGAGATCACCCACCGGCCCTGTTCGGTGAGGTGAAAATCACAGCGGGTCACCCGGGGCTGGTCCCGGCGTTGTTGTGCGATGGCGTCGTGCAGCGACGACGGCACGGCGACGGCCTCCATCAACTTCGCATCCTCGCAGACCAGGGCCTCTACTTGTCGCAGGGCAGCCCAGACCTTTTCCGCCCTGTCGACCAGAAAGTCGTGCTCCGGAGCGGACAATACGATGGCGTCCGCCAAGATGCTGGTGTCACCTCGGTGAAAGATATCCCACTTGAAGTGCTCAAATTGAATCGCTCGAAGCACCTGGAGGATTTCTTCGGGCTCCATGGGCCATGCCATTGTCTTCATATCAGCGGAAACCCAGCAGGGAGGAGAGCACGGGAGAGGCCATGGCGGCTCCGAATCCGAGGGCGATATAATACCAGGGCTCCTGCGGATCTCGTTCGTGCTCCGCAGTGGAGGGGCGGAAGATCTCGTGACCCAATACGGGAAGGGCGATGACGGAGAAACCGATCAGACTATCGGCGAGCCCGTAGTAGTTTCCGCTGACGGCATCGGTGATGGGGATGGCGCATGCCAGACAGTATAACGACGCCGCTCTCGCGTCGGCGATGGAACGGTCGCGTCGGATATTCTTCCCGCTGACACCTTTCTCGCGATAGAACCACAGAGCCATCGTCGACACCAGCACGGTCCATCCCATGATGAAGAAGAGGGGAATGATCCACCATCCGTCGTCGTAGCTGGGGAGGATCTCGAAAATCGCACCGTATTCAAGGGACTCCGCATCGGACTCTCCCCACATGCTGCCGCCCCAGATCATCCCCGTGGCCAGGGTAAAGGCGGCGATAAAGAAGGCGGCTCCGACGTTCTTCCGCTCGTAGACGTCGACCCGAAGGCGCAGACCGAATAGCTCCGCCCCTTTGATGCCGAAGACCATCATCGCCCCGAAGCCCAGGGTCAGATAGAAGATATACCAGATGTGGACGATGCGCTCGGAGCCGAAGACGAAGATCGTAAAGACACACCAGGCCATGGCCAACCACACCGCTGCTTTGACGAGCCCCGGCCCGGGGTTGTTGCGAAGATAGAGGTGATGAAGCCGCCAGGTGCTTCGATACCACATCCCCCACAATCCCATGGTCGCCATAAATCCGAAGGCAAACCCCTGCTCGAACCAGGCGACGTCGGCTTCATAGAAGAACATGGCTGAAAAGAAACCGATGCCGCCGGCGATGACGAGCCATATGGCGAAGGCGAACACGAAGCGCTCTCCCGGTTCGGGTCAATGTGGACAGGCGATGATATTCGTCCATCGGCCCCCGTGGCAAGGGCTGAGTCGGATATGGGTGTGAGCGGCTTCCGTCGGTTGTTGTTCCCAGGCCCGGGCCCCGGCCCTCGCCCAGGCCCGCCGTTCGCAGTGGTTTCTTACCGGAGGCCTTGCCCCGCCCTTCGTGGTCACCATTGACCCCAACCCTCTTGGACGGCGCGAAATAATAGCGGGCCGGGGACAGGGCTCGGGCCAGGGCCAGGAGCGCCGATTAAAGCCGGCAGAGAGTAGCGA
>SLPW01000298.1 GCA_007131755.1 Myxococcales bacterium
CGTAATTTCCCTGCATGACCTGGACGTCCGGGGCGTCGCGCAACAGGGGAAAGACCCGATCGGGATGGGGGCCGAAGCCGCCCAGATCGCCGAGGCAAAAGATTGCATCTGAGCGGCGTCGCCGGGCGTCGTCGAGCGTCGCCTCCAGGCTCAGATAGTTGTTGTAGACCCCTCCGAAGACGGCAAAGCGCTGTGAAGCGCCATCTTCGATCTCTTTTGTTTTGCTCAGGTGCGACACGTCACTCCTTCGACGTGGCAGGTATAACAGGCCGGATGGTCGAGGCCGATGGGCTGCAGGGCATCTTCGAGGCGATCGCCCATCCTTGCGTCCTCTTCCTCGATGAGAATGGGACAGGGATAGACCCCTTTGGCGGTGACCATGCGACAGCTTCGACACTGAAGCGCATTCTTTGCTTCTTCGTCCAGATCTCCCTTTCTCAATCGTTCATAATCACGATACCCCTCGTCTCGTCGCTCCTCGCGGCCGATCTTGAAGGGGGCGAGAAATTTCAGCCGGGGCTTCTCGAGACCTCGATCGCGCAGAAGGTCGAAGAATTTCTGGCGACCTTCCCTCCCCCCCAATTCGGCGTGACAGGTGGTGACGGTGATCACGGGATTGAGGCCCGCCTCGACGAGTCGATCGACGCCTTCGAGGATCTTTTCGAAGGTTCCTCGTCCGCGGATGACGTCGTTCTCCGAGGCCGTGGTTCCGTCGAGGGAGACCCGTAGATCAAAACTATATCGACTATTTCGAAAGGTCTCTCCCAGCCAGGTGGCCAACTCCTCGTCGATGAGGATTCCGTTGGTGAGGATCGTCAGCGGCCCGTATCCAATGGCGAGCTCGATCATGTCCCTGATACGGGGATGCATGAAGGGCTCTCCGCCGGTGAAATAAAATTCTTTGACTCCCCGGCCAACGGCGTCGTCGATTGCCTGCTCCACCTGGGCGAAGGTCATCATGGAGTGGCTGTCGTTCTTCGGGCCGCAGGAGATGAAGCAGTGAAGACAGGCGAGGTTGCAAAGAGTTCCGGTGACCTGGAGCCATAGCGTGTCCAGGTGTTCCAATTCGAGAATAGAGGCGTCTTGTTGTCTTGAACCTGCCATCGGTCGTCCTGGAGGTGTCGCAAATTCGAAGGGCCCATGCCTTCGTTTGATGGTCCCGAAAACAAGGGTGTTTCGAAAAAGTTGCCATCTTTCGATTGGTCTCCATGATCAGAGCCAACCGGCATCAGTGAATCAGGGGGAACCGTGGTGGCCCCGGAGCAAGAGGCTGGAAGTTTCGAAGCCGAAGCGCAAGGCCATCCTGCATTTTTCTTGGTGCTTTTGGCCACACAGGCTATAATGGAGGGCGCGTCTGAGGCCGAAAAGGCCAGAGATGCTCCACCGTGGCGACGGAGTCGATCGCTGCTGCTGGTTGCGACTTCCGTAGTGATGTCTGCACATTGGCGAATTTGTGGTCTGGCTGATAGAACCCGATGAGAGTCGGGGCCGTCGGAGGGCAAGGATGCCCGCTGCCAGTGCTGAACCGGTGGACTTCCATTGATGGTGACCGACGATGATGAAACCCACTTGCACTCGCTCCTCGCTGGGGATTGCTCTGGCGGTGGTGGTCTTTGCCGCTTCCGCTTCCGCCGCTGCGCATGAAGAATCTGCGCCGGAGCAGGAATCTTCTACGAGCTCCATCGACGCCTCTGGCGACGAGGAGTCGGCGGCTGACTCTGGCGATGATTCCTCGGACGACGAGGAGTCGGCGGCTGACTCTGGCGATGAAGCCGATCCCGTCGACGACGAACTGCCCTTTGAATTGGCCACCGATTCTATCGATGGCGCCCAGGGTGCGGCGCAGATGCGCGCCGAGATCGAAAGCGGCGAAGCCAGCGCAGAGCAGGACGGCTTTGTGGACGACCAGCTCGTCGATGCCAATGAGGAGCGCGTCGAACGCATGAGGGCTTTCTTCGATCGCTACGAGCAAGAGGGTAAGGAGCCCCCGAAGCCACTGGTACAACTTCGCGAGGTGGGCCGTCAGTTCTCGGAGGTCGAGCACAGCTACCTCCAACTCCAGCCCGTCGTTCCCGATCCGAGATGGGACGAGGCCATGGCACTTGTGGCCGACGACGATTGCGACGAGGCACTGAAAAAGGCCACGGATATCCTGGGGCCGCCCGATCTTCATGAAGACGGTGAGCCCTTTATCGCCTACGCCTTTGCGCGAATGCAGATGTGTTCCAGCAGCGGGGCGAATCAGCGTAGCGGTCGAGCCACGATGCAAGAGCTCGCCGAGCTCGACTCTGCGGCGGGACGACTGGCAGCCCGCTCGTTGGGCCGCCGATCCAACACCGTGGGCGACGATGATTCGCTCAATGTCAACGCTCATATTCAGGCCGCCAAACAGCGCGCCGCAAAAGGCGAGGTCGAGGAGGCGATCCGGGATCTCATCGAATTTCGGGCCGAGCTCGACGGGGCCTGGGAGCGTCATCAAGTGCGATTTGCGGAGGCTTCCATACTGGAAGATGCCGGTCAGCTCGATGAAGCGGCCATGGTCTATCGTGCCATCTATCGAAAGACCAGCCATTGGCGCAGCAGCGATAATATCGCCGCTCGTGTCGAGCGCGCCGAGGAGCGCCTCGGTCGCGAGATCATCACCTTCGGCGACCGCGTAGATCGGATGCGGGCCCTCAACGCACGCGGGCGCTACCGCCATGCCCAGCAGGTGTCGCGGGAAAACGCCCAGATCCGGGGGGTGGCGGGGACCGAAATTCGCGGCTGGACCCGTTATCGTCAGGGCCTGCAGAACGAACGGCAGCGAAATCGTCAGCGGGCAGTGGAGCAATTCGAGGAGGCAGACAGGCTCATCGAAGACCCGCAGGTGCGCTCGCGTATGTACTTCGGATGGGCTCGCGCACTGCGACGCACCGGAGGCGATACGGAGGCCATCGAGCTCTACGATCGAATCTGTGAGGAATATCCGGGTCATCACCTCTGCGAGCAATCGCTCTATGAGGCGGGGCGATTGCTCCAATACCGCAACCGTCACGAAGAGGCGCGCGAGCGCTTCTCCGCTCTGGTGGGCCTGTATCCCTTTAGCGAACACGTTCCTCACGCGCTGTGGCGTTATTCCCTGAGCGCCTATCTGGAAGATGACTTCGAAGCCGCCATTCCGCCCTTGAAGGCCGTCGTCGAACATCACGGCGAAGTCCAGGATCGTTCGGAGCTTACCAGCGGTCTTCGCGCCCGGTATTGGATCGGCGTCAATTACCTCAAGCTCGGTGATGACGTGCGAGCTCAGCACTGGCTCCAAAACGCCATCGATCACGGCGCCTTTACCTGGTACGGATTGCTCGCCGTCACCCGGCTCGAAGATGCCGGATTGGGGGCGCGAATTCCCCGGCCAACGGCACAATTGACCCGCGACAGCATCCAGGACTTCTCCACCCTGCGCATTCCACATCATTCTCGGCTGGAGACGGCGGCCGCGCTGACCCGTGTCGGGCTGTACGACGAGGCCCTTCGCGAAGTGCGGTCCCTGGAAAGCCTCCACCCCGGCCCGGAGCGGCTCACTCCCTATCGCGCCGCTCTCCATCTGGCCGTCGGTGAGCCCAACTGGGCCCATTGGATCATGAAGTCCGAGATCCACGAACGGGGCCCCACTCATCGCACCCTTCGCGACTGGGGATTTGCCTTTCCCCTCGATTATTTCGAGCTCTCCCATCAATACGGTGAGAAATTCGGCGTCTCTCCCTATCTGGTTCACGCCATCATGCGCCAGGAGAGCGGATTTCGACCGGAGGTGCGCAGCCATGCCGGAGCGATGGGGCTGATGCAATTGATGCCCGGCACCGCCCGATATACGTCGCGCACCTTCTTTGAAAATCAGCAGTTGACGAATCGTCAGATTCTAGACGAGGAGACCAACGTGCGCCTGGGAACGATGTATATTCGCATTCATCACGCCCACGCCGCAGACAGTACGCCTCTGGCTCTGGCCGGATACAACGCCGGCCCCGGCGCGCTTCGCTCCTGGGTTGAGCGCTACGGCGATCGCGAACTCGACGCCTGGGTGGAGTCCATCACCTACGCCGAGACTCGAGGTTATGTGCGCAAGGTGATGACCAGCTATATCACCTACCAGGGATTGTACGGCGACGGAGAGTTGCCTCAAATCAACCTCCAGCTTCCCGAACAATTGGGAACCTGGGGTGAAGTGCCGGAGCTGGAAGAGGAAGAGCCGATCTCGATGCTTCTGACGACGGAATTCGAAGACGTTACGACCCCGGACTCCCTCGCTACGCTCGGTCGGCCGGGGCTACGTAAGAAGTAATGTGCGTTTGGTGGTTGCTGAAACAGACGATCGCCCTCCCCGCATACCTCCACATTTTCGTCCTCTTCTCTCTTAGCCCCGGCCGACTGTTGTTCAAGGAGCCCGGGGTCACGGATAGATTCGCCGGCGGGCATGCCCGTCGGGGCCTATGGCCAGTGGTTCGTGCCAGAACCACGAACACGAACCACCAGCAGAGTGGACTTTGCCGGGGCGATCTATTTACTATGCCCTCCGATGATGTTTGCGGGTCGGAGGTCCAGGTGAACCAGTTTCGAAAAATTCTAATCAGCTCTTTTGTTGCAGCTCTCGTAGCCACGGGCTGCAATGAGGGGGCGCTGGAGATCCATCACGGTGATGGCTTCGATCCCGACGTCGGAGTCCCGGACGATACAAACGGCGTCGACCCTCCTGACGATACGGGTACTCCTTCCGAAGATACGGGGGGGGTCGACGACACCGGAACCGGTGAAGACACCGGAACCGATGAAGACACCGGAGACAATGGTGGCGACCCGCCCCCTCCTCCCTGTGATATCGGTGATTTCGAGTGCCAGGGCGACAGCAATTACCGGGTCTGTGTCGACGACGGCGCCGGCTCGGCACAGTGGGATGACGAGTCCTGCTCGGGTGGACAATTATGCGCCCACGCCGCCAATGATCTCGGCGAGATCTGTCAGACCTGCCCCGAAAGCGACTTGGCGCCCAACAAACATACTTCTCCCAACGCCCCGACGCTGTCGGCGGGAGATAGCTTCTCCAATCTTCGCCTGTGCGAGGAGCCGAACGGACAGAATTTCTTCTATCTCGGACAGACCGATTCATTTACGGTCAATCTGGAGTGGGAGGACCACGCCGATGCATTGCGAATAGACTCCTGGGTCGCCGACAGCAGTGGCGTCGACTGGGACGGCCGCGACTGGTACTCCCTGGGAAGCCACGGCTCTTATGATGGCGAAATCTCGGAGAGTCTTTCCTCGACCCGCCACGTCTACGTGCGCGTCTACTATTCCAACGGAGGACCCTCTTCGGGCGTCCCCTATAGCATCTCACGCTCCAACTGAAGTCGCGACCTCTAGATGACGTCCGAGGGATCACCGATGGAAAAGCGTATTCGCCACACTCTCGCTTCAACATTCGATGCAGAGGTGGCCGAAACGGCCAGGCTCGATAACCTCGGCGGCCACGCCTCGCTTCGGATCTATTGGCGTATTCACCTTCCCCTCGAACTCCATCCTCCCCGAGTTTACCCGCGCGGTGAGTCCACGCTGATGGCCATGGTATTGCCGGAGGGAGCCGATCCCTTCGAGAGCGCCGAGGGGTTGTCCGATGATTCCCCGAGTCCCGAGCGGATGCCCTTTGTCGACGTGCAGCACTTCCTGGCCGATATCGGGATGCCCGTCCCCTCCATCGATAGAGTGGATATGGAGCGGGGAGTGCTCTTCTTAGAGGATCTGGGCGACGAGCTCTTCGAAGACGCCGTATTGGCAGCCCATGGGGACGACGGGGTTGCCGATCTGTACCGCCAGGCCATCGATCTATTGGTGCGCTTTCAATGCGCGGTGCACCGAAGTCAGCAGAAGGGCTCGTCCGATTGCATCGCCTTTGAGCGCCGTTTTGACGCAGAATTGTTGCGCTGGGAGCTGGATCATTATCTGGAGTGGGGATTGGAGGCCCAGTTGGGGAAAGAGGCGGTGGAGCCGGTGGCCGACGAAATTTCGGCCTGTTTCGACCGCATCGTCTCAGAGCTTTTGGAACTCCCACAGACGTTGGTGCTGCGCGACTATCAGTCGCGAAATATCATGCGCAAAAAGGACACCTGGATTCTCATCGACTTTCAGGACGCCCTCGTCGGCCCCTTCGTCTACGACCTGGTGGCTCTTCTTCGCGACTCCTATATCGAGCTGCCGGATCGGTCCATCGAACCGCTGGTCGACTATTACGCCGCGCGCGGTGCCGCCGAGGGTCTTTCCTGGTGTGACGACGTCGACGCCGTGCGCCGCGCCTTCCACCTCCAGACCGTTCAGCGAAAATTAAAGGACGCCGGTCGCTTTATCTTCATCGACCGCGAGAAGGGAAACCCCGACTTTCTGGATTATTACGAACCCTCCATCCAATACGTGCGAAACGCATTGGAGCACCTCGACGGGTTCGAAGACCTCGCCGAGGTGCTCGCTAGCGTGGAGCCGGCCTGGTAGGTGGGTGGCAGACGAGCCAATCATTCTACTCTGGGCACAAACCCGTCAGTTGGTTGTGTCACTCCCATCTCTCCTTCGTCTCGAACTCTTCCATCGCCGATTATATCATCGCATTCGTCGGAATCTTCCCTGAAAAGCGTGTACCCACCCTGGTAGTAATCGACGAAATTTCTATCCTCGTCGAGGCAGCCGGAGACGATATTTACGGACGTGACGAAACATCCTTCGAAAGTGCTTTCTCTGTCACGGAATAGAGTAAAACAATCTCCTTCGCCGGTAATATAGGTGTCTAGTGCTTCACTGGTGGCGTCGCAGTCGGGGCTGTCCGACGAGACTTCGTATCTCTGCGGCGAGTCCGTTTTCTCATAGGTATCGATTCTGGAACAGAAGCTCGAAAAATCAGGCCATTTCTCGCTATCCGTGTAGATCACTTCGCGGTCCGTCAGCTCATAGGTCCCCTCGATATTGGGAGGAGAGTCGCCACAATGAAAGGGAATCCCTCCCTCTTCTTCAAGGCGGAGGATGATCTCGTCGTCGACGATCTCCTCCGCCTCTTGGGGCCTCTCACATACCTCCTCTTCCTCGGAGGGATCGTCACCGCAGGCGGTGTTCATCATCAGACCCGATGCCGTGAGAAGTGTCACTGCCAGTCGAAAACTTCGTCTCCTACGCGTCATGCTTTATTCTCGATAAAAGGACGTTGAGCGGGAATACAATCCCCGTTGGCGAAGTGATGGACAGAAGATTCGATTCGCCACGCACTGCGCCGGACTATCGCTTGATAGTGTTGCAAATTCGGGCAATGTCTTGCAAATGCGTCCGTTTTCTCCCTGATTTGTGGAGTGGGCTTTGTTATAGACGTTGTGTCATCGATCTCTTCGAGTTGGAGTAAATAGCCATGACCCAGATTTCCACCAAGCCCGCCAGCGGAATGCGCGATTTTCTACCCGCCGAAGCGGCGCGCAGAAAACGCGTCTTCGATCTCATCGAGGAGGTCTACCAGAGCTATGGCTTCGAGCCGCTGGAGACCCCGTCGATGGAGCGATTGACCACGTTGCTAGGTAAATACGGCGAAGAGGGCGATCAGCTCCTCTTCAAGGTCGCCAAGCGGGGCAAGAAGTTGACCCGCGCCCTCGCGAAAGAGGCGCCGGAAGAGTTGGATATTACCGACCATGGACTTCGCTA
>SLPW01000338.1 GCA_007131755.1 Myxococcales bacterium
AATGGTTGCCCAAACGTGATTTGCCGACGCGAAGCAAAATCGGGCCAGGGCCAGGGACCGGGCCGGGGCCAGGGGGGCGACCACATTGAGTAATACAACCGATCAAGGTGGATCACACACGGGGTCAAAGAGCGGGCAAATCGAGGGCGATGCCAGTGGCGGTGAATTCGTACATCTGTTGTTCGCCCTCGATGGTTTCCGGGTCGACGCCGGTTTGCTCGACGACGTGCTCGGCAAAGTGGCGGGCCTCCTCTTCGGAGATGGTGGTTTGTTTTATCGAACCCTCAACGACGGCGTTGGCGCCGGCGGCGTTTCGGGGCACGAAAAAGGAGTAGTCGTACATGAGCACCCGCACGGGGATGTCGACGTTTTCTTCCTCGAGGGCCATCCAGCATCCACGATTGGAGCAGACGTGTTTTACCCTGGCGGAGACCTTTATATCCTCCAGGGCGTCCTCACCCTCCTCGATTCGGGAGATGGCGTCGGCCAGGGGCTCGGGGTCGCCGTCGATGGTAAAGGGCTGGCCGTAATGGCCGGATTCGCCGGGGGGAAGGTCGTCGGCGAGCTCGTGTTCGCCCTCGGTGTGGCCGTCGTCGGCGTCGTCGGATTCGTCGTCGCCCGCCGATTCTTCCTCGACGGCGGCCTGATCGTCGTCGTCGACGCCTTGATCGTCGGTGGCCTCCTCATCGCAGGCGACGGCGCCGAGGAGGAGGAGAAGGGAGAAGATGGCGAGCAGGCGTTTCATGGGTCTTTCCTCGAATCTGGGGCACAAACTTTCGCGCGCTGAGGGTACTTCTCCGGTGCAGCATTGTCGAGCCTGGCCGTCGGTGACTATGGGAAAGCTCGGCTCAGTAATATTCTTGCCGTTCAGTGGCGCGGAATTCGCGGGGTCGCTGAGGGCGGAACGCGGGGTCGCTGAACGCGGGGTTGCTGAGGGCGGAACGCGGGGTCGCTGAGGGCGGAGCGCGGGGTCGCTGAGGGCGGAACGCGGGATCGCTGAGGGCGGAACGCGGGGTCGCTGAGGGCTGAACGCGGCACCGCTGGACGCGAACGCGCGAAAGAGCACACGGTACTACGCTGTAGCGCTGAAAATTCCCTGTGACGTTCCTCGCCCAGCGTCCCCACCAGTGAGCTGGAAGCGTCGAGTTCAGTACAAGACTGCCGGCAAACCCGCCGCGCCCCAGCGTCCCGCCCAGTGAGCTGGACGGGTCGAGTTCAGTACAAGACCGCCGGCAAACCCGCCGCGCCCCAGCGTCCCTTCCGCAGCACTCTTCAGCGTACGGCGCACAGTGTACGGCGTGCAGCCCCCAGCGCATCCTTGTTCCACGCCCAGCGTTCGGCGCTCAGCGCTCAGCGTTCCGCGCCCAGCGCTCAGCGGCCCTGAGCGCTGGGCGAATCTGCGCTTGTTCAGGGGCTCGTGCGAAGAATGACAGAGTAGTGTTAGGCTTCCGCTGTGAATATGCGCAGTTGATGAAAGGTGCCCGCAGAGATTCGCAACGGAGCTAAGAGGATGAAGCGTCTGGTGACACAGCGCTGGCTGTTTCTGCTGGTGGTGGTGGTGGTGTTGGGCGCTCTTTCGCCGGGATTGCAGACCTCGCTTCAGCCCGATCACAGTCTGGGGGTGTGGTTTTTGGACGATGACCCGAATCTTCGGGCCTACGAGGAATTTCAAGAGGGGTTTGGAAACGACGAGGTCGTGGTGGTGCGGGCCGTGCCGCCGACGGAGGTCTTCGAGCGGGAGAATCTGGAAGTCCTGATCCACCTCTCGTCGCGCCTGGAGGCGATCGAGGGGGTGGAGGCGGTTCATTCGCTGATGTCGATGATGTCAGCCTTTGAGAACCCGGAGCCCGTTGAGAATGGGCCTGCCCTCGATGTGGAGGACATTCCGGCTACGTCGGAAGAGTTGGAAGAGTGGGCCGAGGCTGCGCGGGGCAATCCGTTGATCGCAGGTCGGTTTTTGGACGAAGACGAGGAGGGATACGTCCTGGTGGTGGAGATGGAGTCGTCGAAGGCCTTCGACGATATGCGCCCGGCCATTCTGGAGGAGTTGGAGGAGGTGCTGGCCTCAGAGCTCGCAGATTGGGAGACCCAGCGAGGCGGGGTGGGGGTGATCTATCAGGCCCTCAACGACCTGACGGAGCGGGACTTCGGGGTCTTTTTGGGGTTGGGCTATCTGGTGATGTTCTTGCTGTTGTTCTGGGTATTTCGCAGCTTTCGGATGGTGGCGGCGGCGCTATTCGTCATCGCCGGAGGTACGGTGGTCTCCTTCGGGGTGATGGGTTGGCTGGGGGTGCAGGTCAATATGATCACCGTGTTGTTGCCGACGCTCATCGCCGTATTGGGGATCGCCGACGCCATGCACTTTCCGGTGGCGTACCGTCGCGTTCGGCTGGCCGACGAAGAGGCCGACGACCAGGAAGTGCTGGCGCGAGCGCTGCGGCAGGCGGCGATCCCCTGTCTTATGACGACGTTGACGACGATGGCCGGTTTTCTGGCGCTGACCGCTTCTTCGCTGGCCGGCGTGCGCCAGCTCGGAATCTATGCGGCCATCGGCGTGGGGGCGGCCTTCTTGATCAGTCTGCCCGTGATGGCGGTGGCCCTGTACGGACGAAGCGCCGAGGAGGTGCGACAGTTGCCGAAGGTGGAGGCATTTCTGGCCGCAATACGGCGGTGGGTCAGTCAGCGACCGAAGGTGGTGGCGCTGGTGATGGCCGTCGTGGTGGCGGCGTCGGCCTTCGGGGCCACCAAGGTGAGTGTGGACACCTTTACGCTGGGGTTCTTGCCGGCCGATCACGACGTGGTCACCGACGACGAGACGTTGGAGTCGGCGCTGGGGCCCTATATCCCGCTGGAGTGGATCTACGAACCGGTGGACAAAGAGGTGGAGTCGCCACAGATGTTGCGGCGCATGGCCGCCTTCGCTGAGCGCGCCGAGGGGCATGAGAATACGGGGCGAGCCATTCATATGGAGCAGATCTACCGCTTCACGGCCCAGGAGTTGTTCGGCGAAGCTGGTGATGGAGAAGCGCTGGATGAGGAGTTGGCCGAAGATCTGAAGGAATTCTTCGACGAATTGGGTGGCGATGGCCAATCTCTGGCGATGGCCATGGGGTTCGCCAGCGCAGATGGTGAGGTGGGCCGGATCTCCGTTCCCGTTCGGATGATGAGCGCCTCAAAGTTGGCGCAGACCATCGATGATCTGGAGGAGATGGCCGCCGAGGAGTTTGGCGACGAGGCCGAAGTGCGGCCCACGGGCTACCTGCCCCTATACGCCACGGTGGTTCGTCACATCGTGGATGCCCAGATACGGAGCCTGGCGATCGCCGTGGTCATCATCCTGTTTTTGATGACCCTGTGGCTTCGCTCGGTACGTCTGGCGTTGATCAGTCTGATCCCGAATCTATTTCCCGTACTCGTGATGCTCGGCGTGATGGGCTATGCGGGGATGCACGTCGACGCCGTGACGGCAGTGGTGGCGGCCATCGTCATCGGCGTGGCCATCGACGATACGGTGCATTTTCTCCATGCCTGGCGGCGCGCCGAGGCCGAAGGGGTGGACTGGGATGGATGTCTGGAACGGGCCATGAGTGAGGTCGGTCCGGCGATCTCGATCACCACTCTGGTGTTGGTCGGTGGGTTTTCGGTGCTCCTTCTGGCGGACCTGGTGACGGTGGTCTACTTCGGGTTGCTGACAGTGGTGGCCGCGGCGGCGGCGCTGGTGGGCGAATTTTTTGTGCTGCCCTTGTTGCTGCGGTTGGGTAGAGCCGAGGGGACGAAGGAAAAGCAAGGGAGATGAGGAGATGTTGGGGATGCGGAGATATGCTGAGAAGGAAAGGCAAGGGAGATGAGGAGATGTGGTGAGTAGGAAAAGCAAGGGAGATGAGGAGATGTTGGGGATGAGGAGATATGCTGGGATTGGTGCATTTGGGGAGGCGATGTGACGATTCGGGTCGAAGGGTTCGAGGAGGTCGGCGCCGGGGTGTTGGGGCGGATGTGTCGGCTTCGAGGTGCGGTTTATGCGGGAGATCGGGATTATTGTCCGCCAGAGCGGGGGGCCCTGGCGAGGGAGGTGCAAAGAGAGGCGGGTGCCGAAGAACAGCGCCTCTTTGTGGCGCGCCGATCGGGAGAGGACAGAGCGTTCGCCCTGGTGCGGCGCTCGTCGAAGTTAAAGTTCGATGGCGCGTCGGTGGCTACCATCGGTCCCTTCGAGGCGAAGCTCGACTCCGAGGCGACGGGAGAGCTATTGAGGGCCTGTGTGGCGTGGGCCCTCGATGGGGAGAGCGATGTGGTCATCGGCCCCATGAACGGTGATACCTGGCATCGCTACCGATTTAACCTGGGACCGCGCGATGATGCCGCCTATTTGCTGGAGCCCTATAACCCGGCCTATTACCCGCAGATGTGGGCCGAGGCGGGGTTCGAGATGCTGCAGACCTACCATTCGCGGCGGGTCGACGATCTGGAGGGAGCTGCAGAATCTCAGCGCGAGCGGTGGGACAGGGCCCTTTCGCAGGGCTACGAGGTGGTACCCATGGGGGATCTTCGCTTCGAAGACGCCCTGGACCGGGTCTACGATATGGTGCGGGTCATCTTTCGGGACAATTTTTTATATACGCCGATTCCCCGCGAGGAGTTCAAGGCGTTATACGACGGGGCCGAGTTGCTGTTGCGCGGGAAGATGAGCTTTTTGATGGTGGGCCCGTCGGGAGACGACGCGGGGTTCGCCTTCGTATTGCCCGATTATCAGCGCGCCGTGGTGGCGATGAAGGGCAGGCGCGATCTGTGGGCGAAGATCAAATTCGCGCTGAATCGATGCACGGATACGGCGAATTTCAAGACCATGGGAGTGATGCCTGAGCATCGGGGGCGTGGGTTGAGTTCGGCCATCGCCTATCGATGCTTTCGGGGCATGCTGGATGAGGGGTTTCGCAGGACGAATATCTGTCTGATTCACGATGGGAATGTGGGGTCGATAAAGTTGGACGGAGGCCGTGGGAGAGTGCTGCGGCGATACGGGTTGTATCGGTGGTAGACTCACATACGGATGGAGCCGATGGCATCTGTGCCATCGCAGTGTGCGCAGCGAATAAGCGCCTGACGGCGCTGCGATACCAGGGATGGTATCGGCACCAACGAGCATAGTAGCTCGAACTGGAGTGCAGAAATGGATGCGTTGAGTAGGACTCATAACGTGGTGCGCTATCTGGAGGCGCAGGCCTATTCGCGGCCCGACACGCCGGCGTTGGTGGAGCCGGTGGAAGGAGGTGACGAGGAGTGGACGTTTGGCGAGTTGAAGGCCAGGGCGGATTGGATGGCCGCAGGACTGCGCGCCGAAGGGGTGCGGGCCGGCGATCGGGTGATCATCATGGTCCCCATGAGCCTTCGTTTATACCAGGTATTGTTGGGAGTGCTGGAGATCGGAGCCGTGGCCGTATTCGCCGATCCCTGGGTGGGGATTCGAGGCCTGGCGGCCTTTTCAAGCTATGCGCAGCCCGTGGGTTTTGTGGGCGTGGGGCGCAGTCATGTGGTGCGGCTCTTCGATGGTTCGCTTCGCACGCTACCGGTGACGGTGACCACGGGGAGTCGACTGTGGTGCCTTCCGGCCCGGCGGTGCTGGGAGGAGGTGCTGCGCTATGAGGGGCCTGTGCGCTTATATCCCAATGGGCCCGGCGATACGGCGTTGATCACCTTTACCTCCGGGTCGAGCGGGGTTCCGAAGGGGGCCGATAGGACGCACCGCTTCTTATCGGCCCAGCACGAGGCGTTGAACGCCGAATTTCCCTATGGCCACGACGACGTGGATATGCCGACCTTTCCCGTCTTCTCGCTCAATAATCTGGCCAATGGGGTGACGACGGTGATCCCGGAGTTGAACTTTCGGCGGGTGGCCGACGCCGACGGAGCGAAGATTCTGGGCCAGATGCGCCGTCACGGGGTGACGACGTCGACGGGATCGCCTCCCTTCTTCGACCGCATTTGCGACGCCCTGGAGGAAGGTGGAGAGGATCCGGGGTTGCGGCGAATTTTGACGGGTGGTGCGCCCGTGAGCGATGAGCAGCTTCGGCGTTGGCGACGATTGATGCCCGAAACGGAGATCGTCGTCATCTACGGGTCGACCGAGGCGGAGCCGGTGGCGCATATGGGCGCTCAGGAGCGGCTCGAGTTGTCCCGGGACGACGAGAGCCCGGGGTATTGTGTGGGCGCCCCGGTGGATGCCGTGGACGCCAGGGTCATCGAGATCACACATGGGCCTGTGGAACTGGGCAGTGGCGGCTGGACGGATGTGGAGGTCGCTCCTGGCGAGGTCGGTGAGCTGGTGGTGCGCGGTGATCATGTATGCGAGCGATATTTTCGAAACGCCCGGGCTACGGCGGAGAATAAGATCGTCGACGCCGACGACGCCGTGTGGCATCGCATGGGCGATACGGGCTATTTCGACGACCAGGGGCGGTTCTGGCTGACGGGACGAGTCCACTCCACGATCTTACGCGACGGAGAGGCGGTGCAGGCGCAGGTGGTGGAGCAACTTGCGTCGGGCGATGAAGCGGGCATTTTGCGAGTGGCCGCCGTGGGCGTGCCCGATGCCAGGCTTGGGGAGCGGTTGGTGTTGGTGGTGGAGGTCGATGAAGGGACCGATGGCGGAAGCGTCGAAAAGGCGGTTCGGAGGCGGCTGACAGATGCGGGCCAACCCGTGGATGAGGTGGTGGTTCGGGAAGAGGCGATTCCCGTGGATCCGCGGCATAATTCGAAGGTGGATTACGGGGCGTTGCGGGGGGAGGTTGGGGGGTGATCACGTGTCAGTAATGGTTGCACGTGATGCGTGGTGAGGTGTACGTCGGTGGGAAACAACTACAACTGCAAAAGTAGAAAAAAGAAATTTAGTCGGAAATCGGAAGTCGGAAATCGGAAAGCAGCACGCGACGTCCCTATGTTGATGCAGCTTGTTGCCATCGCGACCAATCTCGTAACGCAAACTGCGTTCAATCATCACTCACAACGGCGGTTGAGCCCTTCCGATTTCCGACTTCCGATTTCCGATTCCACTTTTTCTTTTGTCATTTGCCGTTTGTAGTTGTGTATGAGCGCGAGTAGCCAAATGGAGTGAAAAATGAGTATCGAGCCCGACGAGGTGACGGTCGACGACGCGATGTGGAAGCGGTTGTGGGCCTATTCGAAGCAGCGCTTTCCGGTGGTGGAACATGGGGTGATGATCGCCGCCTATGTGCTGTCGAATACCTTCGTGGCCCAGGCGCTCGAGCCGGGGATGGGGAGCGTCGAGGTCGGTCTGGTGACGTTGATGGCGGCGGTGGTGATCCTGTTATTCTTTTTGCACCTGCGGGTCTTCGACGAACATAAGGACTACGAAGCCGACGTGGAACACCACCCGGATCGGGTATTGCAGCGCGGCGTGATCACCTTGAAGCACCTGAAGGTGGTGGGATTCGTCGCCATCGGGGCTCAGTTGGGGATCGCTCTATTGCACAGCCCGGCGGCGGCCCTGGCCTGGGTGATGGCCTTCGGCTATTCGCTTCTGATGCTCAAGGAGTTTTTCTGCCGGGAGTGGCTCGAGGAGAGATTTCTCTTATACGCCATCACCCATCTGTTGGTGATGCCACTTCTGGCATTGGTGGTCTATGCCTTTGCCACGGGGACGATGCCCTGGGAGGCGCCAACCTGGTTTTATCTCTA
>SLPW01000114.1 GCA_007131755.1 Myxococcales bacterium
GAGTATTTTGCCTGTGCGGTGCCCCCTCCGACCACAGGCTGAACTGCGCCTGTGGTCGGAGGGGGCACCGGCTCAGCAACTCACTTCATTTCCCTTGCCATTTTAGGGGTGTCACACCATAACGTAGGCGCAACGAAACGGCGCTGGAATCATACAAAAACAGGAGCAAGCGATGAGCGATGCATTCATTTTCGAGGCGACGCGTACGGCTGTTGGTAAACGCGGCGGTTCATTGGCAAAGACGCGGCCCGATGATCTGGCAGCCAAGAACCTGCGTTCTCTGGTGGAGCAGGCCGGCGTCGACGCTGGCGAGGTCGAAGACGTCATCATGGGGTGTGTCACCCAGGTCGACGAACAGGGGATGAATATTGGGCGTACGGCGGCGCTCATCGCCGGATTCCCCATCACCACCACGGGGACGACGGTCAACCGCATGTGCGGATCCAGTCTTCAGACGGTCAACTTCGCCGCCCAGGCGGTGATGAGCGGGATGCACGATCTGGTCATCGGTGCCGGCGTGGAGTCCATGACTCGCGTTGAGATGGGAAGTGACGTCGCTCCCTTGAGCGACGGGCTCACGGACCGCTTCGATATCGTCAATCAGGGAATCAGCGCCGAGATGATCGCCCAGAAATGGAACCTGAGCCGAGAGGATCTCGAAAAGCTGGCCGTCGAGAGCCACCGGCGGGCCATAGAGGCCATCGAGAAGAAATATTTCGACCGCGAGATCGGGCCCATCGAGGTGGAGACCGACGACGGCACGAAGGTCTTCGAGGTCGACGAGGGCCCGCGTCCGGGGACGAGCCTCGAGAAGGTGGCCAGGCTTCGACCGGCCTTCAAAGACGACGGCGTCATTACGGCGGCCACGTCGAGCCAGATCTCCGACGGCGCCGCCTCGGTGCTCATCGGCTCGAAGGAAAAGGGCGAAGAGCTGGGGCTTACACCGCGCGCGAAATTTCGGGCCATGGCCGTCGCCGGCGTCGATCCCACCATCATGCTCACCGGTCCCATTCCGGCGACGCGAAAAGTGCTCGACAAGGCGGGGCTGACCCTGGAGGACATCGATCTCTTCGAAGTCAACGAGGCCTTCGCCTCGGTGGTGCTGGCCTGGGCCGACGAGTTGGACGAAGACCGCGACAGCCTGCTGGAGCGCACCAACGTCAACGGAGGCGCCATGGCGCTGGGCCATCCCCTGGGGGCGACGGGCGCAAAATTGGTGACCACAGCCCTTCACGAGATGGAGCGACGGGACCTTCAATTCGGGCTCATCACGCTGTGCATCGGGTTCGGGCAGGCCGTGGCGACGGTGATTGAGAGGGTTTGATGGCGGGTATTGGGTAAGACGGCGGGTATTGGGTTAGACGGCGGGTATTGGGTATTGGGTACTGGGTATTGGGTATTGGGTATTGGGTATTGGGTGGGGGCGACCCGTGAAGGTGGAGAGCGAATCGTAGCCCCGGGTGACCGAGCGAATAGCGAGGGAGCCCGGGGAGCGAACAACGAATCGAATGAGAGAGGAGTTTCTCGATGGGTATTTTCGACGGAAAAGTAGCACTCGTCACCGGCGCCGGAAGCGGTCTGGGGCGCCAATACGCGCTGGCACTCGCAAAAGAGGGTGCGAAGGTGGTGGTCAACGACCTGGGCACGAATCGCCACGGCGAAGGGGCGGAGTCAAACGCCGCCGACGACGTGGTATCGGAGATCACCGACGCCGACGGCGCCGCGGTGGCCAATTACGACTCCGTCGCCGACCCCGAGGGGGCGAAGGCCATGGTGGACTCCGCCTACGACGAATTCGGAAAGCTCGACATCGTCATCAACAACGCCGGGATCCTGCGCGACAAGACCCTGGTGAAGATGACCGAACCGATGTGGGACGCCGTCATGGCCGTCCACCTCAAGGGGACCTTTCTGGTCACGCAGCACGCCGTGCAGCGCATGATCGACGCCGGCGACGAAGGATCGATCGTCAATACCAGCTCCTACGCCGGCTTGAAGGGCAATTTCGGGCAGACCAACTACGGCGCCGCAAAGGCCGGGATCGCAGGCTTTACGCGCTCTCTTGCGCTGGAGGGGCGAAAATACGGCATTCGCACCAACGCCATCGCCCCCATCGCCAAGACCCGGATGACCGACGATATCGATATGGTGCCCGACGAATACGGGCCGGAGGACGTGGTGCCCCTGGTGCTGTGGCTGTGCACCGAGGAGGCGCAGGACGTGACGGGACGCGTCTTCGGCGCTCACGGCCATCACTATTTCGAGTACAACGTGGAGACCACGCCGGGAGTGGAGCCCGACGAGCGCTGGACCATCTCCGCAGTTGGCGAGCGCTTTGGTGAGATCACCGAAAAGGCCACCGCCGCAGGTGGCGAGGGCGGCGACGAGGTGCGAGAGCTCTTCGCCATGCTGCCGGAGGTCTTCGACGCCGACGCCGCCGGAAGTTGGGATGTGGCCATCGCCTTCGAGGTCCAGGGTACGGGCACCTACGGCGTCGAGGTCTCCGACGGAGCGGCCTCCTTCGTCGACGGCTCTCCGGACAACCCGGACGGAAAGGTCACCTTCGACAGCGCCCAGACCATCCTCGATCTTGCGGCGGGCAACCTGAGCCCGGAGAAGGCCTTTATGGGCGGCCAGATCAGCGCCAATAATATGAGCGTACTCATGAAGTTCGGCAAAGTCTTCGATCTGGTGAAGGCCGGGGAGATGGCCGCCGGAGCAGGCGAGGACAGTGGTGAAAAACCGGCGAAACAGAAGAGCGGACCGGGACCGAATCCGGAAGCCGTGGGCAATAAATTCAAGCCCTCGGCCCGCTTCGTCGAACCTGAGCATATCGTGGAATATGCAAAGGCGGTGGACGACGAAAATCCGCGCTACGTCGAAGGCGACCCCGAGGTGGCTCCGCCCCTATATGCCGTAGCCCCCCTCTTCGAGGGGCTCGAAAATGCCCTGTCGGATCGCCAGCTCGACGCGGACCTGATGAACCTCGTGCATGGCGAGCAGGAGCTCGTCTTTTACGACGTGCTGCGTCCCTGGGATCTGGTGGCGCCGCGCGCCGAGATCGCAAGCATCGAGGAGAAATCCTCGGGTTGGCTCGTCGACGTGCGCCAGTGGTTGATGCGCGACGGTGAGAAGATCGTCGAGGCGTCGAGCGGTCTATTCGTGCGAAATCCGGAGGCCAAAAAGTCGAAGAAGGGCGGCGACGATGCCGGCCCTGCAGACGATGAACGTGGCGAGCCGGCATATACGGAAATACAGACGGTGGCCGCCGATCAACCGAAGCGCTATGCCCACGCCACGGGAGATATGAATCCCATTCACCTCGATCCGAATGTAGCGAAGGCTGCGGGCCTTCCGGACGTCATCCTTCACGGACTGTGCACCATGGCATTTGCCGCCCGCGCCGTCGTCGACGGCGTCCTCGATGGCGAGGTCGAAAACCTGGGACGAATCAAAGTTCGCTTTGCCAGGCCCGTCTTGCCCGGCGACGAGTTGACGACCCGAATCTGGGAAACCTCGGATGGCAGCTACGAATTCGATATGGTCAACCAGGATGGCGACCAGGTGCTGTCGCTTGGCGAAGCGAGCGGCAGGTGATGGGTGATGGGTGATGGGTGATGGGTGATGGGTGATGGGTGGTAGTAGGTGCGACGCTCCACCCACTACCTGCTGTTTCCACCCACCACCCGCTGTTTCCACCCACCACCCGCTGTTTCCACCCACCACCCGCCTTTGACCGTTTGCAACCCCCGCAGGCAGGCGCTACCATCCGAAAGTTGGACGTCTGCTCAGGAGAAGATCGAACATGAAATGGATGAACGCCCGAATTGCAATCGCCCTCGTCGCATCTCTGGGGCTGGCTCTGGGGCCGGCCTGTTCCGACGACGAAACCAGCGGTCAGGACAACGACACGGGAGTCGAAGAAGACGCCGGTGATGATGCCGGCACCCCCGATGTGGAAGATACGGATGTGCCCGACGACACCGGTGACACTCCGGACGCCGACGATCCGGACACCGGTGAAGAACCGGATGCACCGGACCCGGACGAAAATTACTTTGACGTCGATCCCGTCGAATGTGCCTATCCGGCCGACGATCCCGAATGCGCGGAGGAAGACGGAGATTTCGGCCCAGGGAGTTTCTTCTCTTATTTCCAGATCGCAGTTCCGCCCGAAGAAGATTGCTGTTTTGACGTCGATGGCGAGGGAGGGATCGACAATCACCTCGGAGGGTTCATCATTCCCCTCATCGAGTCCTTCGGCATCCCCGGCTTCGACGACGTCAACGAAAACCTCTCCACCTCCATTCAGTCCGGAGAGTTGACCTATCTCTTCGAGACCTACGGATGGACCCATCCGTTGTGGGACCAAGGGCTGCGCGTACGCGTTTATCAAGGGGGAGATAGTCAGGGCGATTATATGGCCGGAGAAGGCGAATTCTGGATCTCCGAGCTAAATTTCGATGACGACGGAAATCCACGATACGGATTCGACAAGGTAGAGATCCGCGACGGAGCGATCGCCGCCGAGGGCGGTAGGATTCGAATCATGTTCCCCGGCCTCGTCGATGCCATCTCCGCCGAGTTGGATGCCGTACAGATGGTGGGCCGCATCGTCCAGAATCCACAGCCGGATCTGGAGGCCAAAGGACATTTTGCGATCGAGGAAGGGCGACTGGGTGGAGCGCTGATTCGAGATACCTTCTTCAAGACCCTCAATCAGGAAGCACTGGGATGTGATTGTCTGGACCTGTCTCCCGATATCGATCTCGAGAATCCGAACCTCTACGAGGACGGAATCTTCATCTACAACCCGCCTCAAAATGAAAATCACCCCGGCTCCTGGTCTTGCGATGTCAAGAGCACGTCAGACGAAAATATCTGCGCAGAGTCCGGGGATCCCGTCTGCTTCACCCTGGGCGACGCTGCTCTGTGCGGAGGACTGAGTCTCATCTCCGACAACACGGATATCGTCATCGACGGAGATCACGCCTACTCCATCGGCGCCCGTTTCGAATCGGTACCTGCCACCATCATGGGAATCGATGAATGATGGGGTAGGTGTCGGGTAGTAGACGCCGGATAATAAGTGCGGGGTACTGGGATATTGGTATTGAGTGTTGAAAATTAGGGAATCCCCCCCACGGACCGTCAGTAACGACAAAGAAGTTGTCGAGTAGCCCGGATTATTCATGAGGTTCGTCGCGAGACACAGCAGGGGCGCATGGACACTGGATGATGACGACCGACGCGATGCAGCGCATCGTAGAGGGAGAGCGACCTTAAGGGAAAGGTCAGCGCCAGTGTCCATCGGCATCTGCGAAGTCGAAGCAGAACGATCATGAATAGTCCGGGGTAGTACGTTCAGCACTCAAGCCACGAGGAGCATTATGTGTGGAATCGTCGGATACGTGGGCACCGAATGTTGTGCCCATCTATTGTTGTCCGGACTTCGTCGCCTGGAATATCGGGGGTACGACTCGGCGGGAATCGCCATCGCCAATGACGACGGACAGGTCCAGGTGTGTCGCGCCGAGGGAAAGCTGACCAACCTGGAGCAGGCCTATCGCCAGGAGCCCTTCGACGGAGCGATCGGAGTGGGACATACCCGGTGGGCCACCCACGGACGCCCCAGTGAGTCCAACGCCCATCCCCACCGGGCGGGCCGAGTGGTGGTGGCTCATAACGGGATCATCGAGAATTATCTGGAATTAAAGGAAAAGCTCACCGCCCAGGGACGTGAGTTCACCAGTGAAACCGACACGGAAGTGGTAGCTCACCTCATCGATGAGGCGTGGAATCCATCGACCCGCTCATTGCACGAGGCCACCTGTGAGGCTCTAGAAGAGATCGAGGGATCCTATGCGCTGGCCGTCATCTCCACGGAGAATCCGGAGGAATTGGTGGTGGCGCGAAACGCATCGCCAATGGTCATCGCCCGGGGAAGGGACTGCGCCTTCGCCGCCTCCGATGTGCCGGCAGTCCTCGATCACACCCGCCGCTTCATCTTCTTGCACGACGGCGACACGGCCGTGCTACGCACCGGGGGCATCGAGGTCTTCGACAGCAATGGAGAGCCCGTAGAGCGCGAGGTCAAGCGCATCGCCTGGGACCCCATCTCCGCCGAAAAGCAGGGCTATAAGCACTTTATGCTCAAGGAGATCCACGAACAGCCGGCGCGCATCACCGACACCCTTCGCGGGCGGGTCAGCGTCGATCGCGGGGAGGTGCATCTTCCCGAGCTCGGCCTCGACGAGCAGACGGTACAAAAACTGGACAAGATCGTCTTCGTCGCCTGCGGCACGAGCTTCTTCGCTGCCCAGATCGCCAAATATATGATCGAGGAGGTGGCGCGGATTCCCGTGGAGACCGACCTGGCGAGTGAATTTCGATATCGAAACCCCCTCATCAGCGACGACACGCTGGCCATCGCCATCAGTCAGTCCGGAGAGACGGCCGATACGCTGGCGGCGATCCGCGAGGCTGGCGAGCGAGGGGCGAGGACGCTGGGAATCGTCAACGTCATCGAGTCCACCATCGCCCGTGAAGCCGACGGGGTCATCTACACCCACGCCGGCCCCGAGATCGGGGTCGCGAGCACCAAGGCGTTCACCACTCAATTGACGGCCGTAGCCATGCTGGCCATCAAGCTTGGAAGGCTAAAGGGGACCCTCGACGTCGCCCAGGCCCGCGAGCTCATCGAGGCCCTGCGCCACGTACCTGCGGAGATGGAAAACCTTCTTCAGGATAGCAGTCTGTACGAGAAGTTGGCCCGTGGTTACTCCCAGGCGAAGTCCTTTCTGTACCTGGGCCGGGGCAATCAATACCCCATCGCCATGGAGGGGGCCCTGAAGCTCAAGGAGATAAGCTATATCCACGCCGAGGGATACGCCGCCGGCGAGATGAAGCACGGCCCCATCGCCCTGATCGACCGCAATATGCCGGTGGTGGTGTTGAGCCCCCGCAACAGCGTCTACGAGAAGACGGCGTCGAACCTCGAGGAGGTCAAGGCCCGCGGCGGACGCATCATCGCCATCGGCACCGAGGGCGACGAGCGCCTCGACGCCTTCTCCGATGTGGTCATCCCTCTTCCGAAGGTCCACGAATTCGTCCAGCCCCTGATCTCGGTGGTGGTGGTACAGCTCATCGCCTATCATATCGCCGACTTCAAGGGCACTGACATCGACCAACCTCGCAACCTCGCCAAGAGCGTCACCGTGGAGTGAGCGTCGGCGCTTCGCGCAGGACGTACGGGTGTTAGTGCCTGTCTGCGCGAAGCGCCATGGCCGTAAACTCCACGACGTCGACGAGGGCCCGAATCTGCCGCCCCCTGCGGTGGAGGTGGGTCGTGTCGAGGGAATGACGCGGAGCAGAGCGCTCGAAGTAGTCTTCTTGTCGACAGGCGAAATAAAGTCGATCGTCACAGGCCAGAAGAACAAAGGGTGGTGCCGGGCTCGTCTGGTCATCGCAGAAGGCGTCGTGCAGGGCGACCAGGCGCTCCACGACAGGCTCGGTAAACCATCGCGACAAAGCCCCTTCGCCGGTAGAGCGAAGCTCGAATCGGGAGTCGAATTCATGGTCTCCCAACTGCACAGAGTCCAGCCCTTCATCCTGTGAGGCGACGACAGTGTGCCCGAACTCCAGGGGATCACTGCTCGGTGATGTCCGGCGTGGAATCAC
>SLPW01000499.1 GCA_007131755.1 Myxococcales bacterium
GCCTCGTCCATTACGATCCGTCCCCCGGCGCGAAGATAAACCACTTCGCCGTCCACGCTGCGAGGGTCCTCCAGGGTCTCGATGGAAGCTTCTACGAGACGGTAGCGATCCTGAGCGCCATCGTAGTCCAGGATGTGATAGAGGTCCCCGTCGTCGACATCGGGGCTTTCGCAGGAAATGCAGATCAATACGACGGCGAGAAGTAAATGGCCGCCAAGGCGGGGGAGACGGCTGCATTCGTCGCGATGGATCGTCATGAGCAGTTGCCGGTGGGACGCGAAAAATTTTCAAACCGGGGAGCAGTAGCGCATGGCCTGCCACGGTTCGTCGGCGTTGACGCATTCCTGGCTGGGGCCGGACCCGGTGCAGTCATCGGAGCTCTCACAGGGGCGCACGCATATGTCCTGATCGTCAGGACCGGCCGGAAAGCAGGATAGACCGGCGGGACAACCGTCGTTGTTCAGGTTCATGCGGTCACAACTATCGCCTTCGGATTTCCCGCTCGAGCCGCCATTGAACAGGCAGCGGAAATTGGCGTGACATGTACCCTCTGGGAAGGCCGGTTCGGCAGTGCACCGAAGTCCACCGGAGCAGGCGTTGTCGTCCTGTGGAGAGCACCGTTGCTGGCAAACTCCCATCTCATCAAAAGTGGTCTCACTGTCGTTGGCGTAGGGGTTGATGCAGTACTCGCCGACGTTACAGCCATGATGATCGTCGCGTCGGCAGACGGGAACGCATTGTTGCGTTCCCGCTTGGTTCCAGGAGAAGCATTGGAGGCCGGGAACGCATCCGGATGTGAAATCACAGGAGTCGCCTTCCTCATTATCATCTTCTTCGGAAATGCTGACACAGTTTTGAAAGAAAGTGCTGCCGCCTATTGTGAAGGAGCAATGCTGGTCTTCCTCACAGGCCTCGTCGTCGAAGAACTCACAGTTGCCGGACATATCCCCCTGGCTCTGGGGGCACGACTGGGGTTCACAGTTTCCGTCGACGCAATATTCATCGACAGCGCAGCGATTTCCGCACTCACCGCAATTTTCGAAATCGGTTTGGAAATCGCGTCCGGTACAATCGGGGGGAATGCATTGGTTGTTGTCGCAGACGTCGCCGCCGGGACAGTCTCCGCAACTGACGCTGCGCTCCGTCCCGCAGCGATCGGTGGCTGAGAACGAGCCACATTCGATGCTGTGTTCGTCGCACAATTCGGTGTCGCTTTCTGGGGCGCACTCACAGGAATTATCCACACAGATTTCGTCCTCCCCACATTCGACATCACAATCTACGATGCCTCCACACTGGTCGGGGATCTGGCCGCAGAAGCCGGGGTCGCACTCCTCGATGAGATCGGTGCAGTCACCGGGGACGCATTCGAAATTCTGACACGATTCATTGGTCTCACAGCTAACTCCACCGCTGCTGTCGCTACAGTCGACGAAATCGCCGCAGCCGTCGGGGACCATTCCGCATTTTCCGTCACAATCGACGCCACAGCCCTGGCAGAATTGGTCAACGCCACAGTGGGAGTCGGTGTCGCATCCACCGCAGTCGACATGCCTGGTCTGTCCACAATGATCTTCAAACTGGATGATCCCACAGGCGTCGGGGTGATGGGCATCACACAATTGCTGGTTCGACTCCGGCTGGCACACACATTGATGCTGCGCGCAAGTGTATCCGTCGTCACAGGAGCCGCAATCGACGGATCGCTCTGCGTCACAGCGATCGGTGACGGTGAGAGTTCCACATTCGAGTTCTTGATCTTCGCATTGGGACTGAAGCTCGGAATCACTCTCCGGAGTACATCCCGTATCGCCGGCGTCGGTCCCATTGGGAAAGGGAACGTCGTCGACATCGTAGTCCAGGTTACAGCCCACCAGAGTCGTCATCAGGCAGACAATCAGAGCGAAGGCGAAAAATTTTGGAGACTTGCAGGTGTGCATCAGAAGCTTCCGGTGAGGAGCAAAATTGCGCTTCGGGCTTCTTCCGTGGACGCCACATGTGGTTGCAGGGACACGGAGCCGAGCTCACCAGTGGAGTGATCACGCAAGAAGAAGTCGACGGCAAAGAGGGTCAGTCCCGCTCCCAGAAGCCCTGCACCGGTATATAAGGCGACGGTTCCGTTTTTCGTCGAGGATTCGATATCGCCTCGAAGTACTTGATAGTTCTGAAGGTCGCGATCGTCTGCAGCCTGTTCGTATTGCTCGATTTTTCCCCCCAGCCGGTAGTCGACGACGACGGCGAAGCTGAGGGCTCCGACGCCGAGCAGGGAACCAACAAGGCCCGTGGTTCCCAATTTCCCGATGCGGGACGGAGCATCGGGGGTGACGACGACTCTGTCATCATCATCGTCGTCCGGTTGGGTGACGATGGTGGAGATATCCTCGCCCACGTCGCGGGCGGTGAATACGGCGGTGAGGGCGGCGACTCGTGCAGCATTTCGCGTGGTCTCTCCCTGTGGCAGCCCTCCGCTTTCTGCGAGTCTTTTCGAATGGTCGAGGGCATCGGCCAGATTCCCCAGGCGTAAGTGGGCGAGGGCCATATTATAGCGAATCATAGGGTTTGGTTCGAGACGGTAGGCTCGACGAAACTCAGTCAGGGCGGCTCCGTAGCGACCCTCGTGGAAGTATTCGGCGCCCTGGTTGAAGTGCTCGACGGCCCGTTCGTCAAATTCATCACCTTGCGCAAAGCTGGTACTGGGAAGGAGTAGGGCGAAGCTAAACGCTGCGAAGGCCGCGGCACCGACGATAAGTGGCGCCAGGCCCCTGACTCCCCAGAATGGAGTGCGATGGCTGTGGTCGGTGTGGGGTTGGTGGCGAATCATGATCATCCTGATCCTGGCTTATTCTTCATCGAGGGGAATGAACGGGTTTGATGGTCTTTGCTCAGGTGGAGCTTCGGGAGGATCTTCTTGTTGAGTCGCCGAATGATCGGGCGGAGTCGTCGGCTCATCGGGGGCGGTGACTTCCGGTGGATCCTCCGGTGGCGCAGGATCGGGGTCTTGGCGCACTGGTTCATCGGTCGGCGCCGGATCTGCCGGGCCCGAAGGGGGCGCAGGATCGGTCCTGGTGGCAGAGTCGTCACTGGCGGGGTCGGGCTCAGTTCTTCCGGTGGAGGTGGTGGAAGGTTCGAGGCGTATCTCCACTTCCGGCGTGGTCTCCTCGACAGAAAGCGAGCCTCGGTAGCCGTCGTCATGGACGGCAGTAATGGTCAGTGGCAAGGCGCTGGCGTCCATGTCGAACTTCGCCGGGCTGGCTCCGATCTCCTCTCCATCCACCTTGATCTGTGCTCCCGAAGGGATGGTGAGAATTCGCAGGCCATCGGTTTTGCGATCATCGCCTATTTCTGGAGGGGGATCCTCCCCAGAGTTTTCCGAGTCGTTGGAGTTTGCTGTAGCTGTCTCGGCCTGTGCGGAGGTGTTGGTCGCCGATGGATCGTCGGCCGAAGAGTCGCCGGTGATGGCGAAGATGAAAAAGAGGACTCCGCCGAGGACGACGACGGCGGCAGCGCTGGCGGCGGCGATGGTACTTCGCCGTGTTGCCGGCGCGGCAGCGGGTTCGCCCGATGACTCGAGCGCTTCCAGTGGTTCGATATGCTCCTGGGGAATCATCGGCGGCGTGACGTCTGTAGCAACGGTGGCGTCCGACTCGCGTATTGCTTCGTCGGCGTCCCATTGCTTGAGAGCGGTCAAGACGTCAGCGGCATCACTATAGCGTCGATCCTGAGCCTTGCTGAGCATACCGTTGATAATGCTGCGCAGGCCGGCGGGGACGTCGATGGACCGGGGGAGCTCGATGGGGTCCGGGCTCAGTTGCTGGCTGATGACGGTCATCGTCGTATCTCCGCTGACCGCCTTCTTACCGGTCAGCAGTTCATATCCCACCAGCCCCAGGCTGTAGATATCGCTTGCAGGACCTACATTTTCGCCCTTGAGTTGTTCCGGTGCCATATAGCGCGGGGTGCCGAGGATCGAGCCGTCGGTGGTGAGATCGGCGTTCGTCATCGCGTCGGCTTCACGCATTGGCTTGGCGATCCCGAAATCCAACACTTTGACGCGGTCGTCTCGGTCCATGTGCTCGTAGAGCAATAGATTCGCCGGCTTCAGATCACGGTGCAGGATTCCCAGGCTGTGGGCTTCCCGGATGCTCTGAAGGGCCTGTTCGAGAATGGAGGCCACTCGCTGTGGAGGCATCGCCCCCTGTTCGGCCAACAGCAAATCCAGGCTCCGTCCGGAGACGAATTCGAAGACCATATACGACATTCCACGGTCCGTATTGCCGTAGTCGTACATAGTGATCGTATGTGGATCGCGAAGGCGCGAGATGACCTTTGCCTCTCTCCGGAATCGCTCCATCCAGGTGTTGATCTTTTCGGAGTCACCGCCGTGTGCCGCAGGGGGAGGGCGCAAGATCTTGAGTGCCACCTCGCGATCGAGATCGACCTGACGGGCACGATACACGTGGGCAAAACCACCGACGCCGAGGACGGATTCGATTTGATACCGTTCCTCGAATATCTCCCCCTCTTCGAGTACCTTCCACTCGCTCACCGGAAATCGTCCTCCATTTTGACAATCGCACTATCGAGTGTTGCGACGTGCATCCAACTATCTTTTTATTCGGTTTGCCTCTTTTACACAACGTGACCTTATGACCCCACTGTGGCAGTGATGGCCTGATGGTGCGCGAAAGAAGTCTTAAACCACTCTTCGGCGGCCCTGAACGACGAGCTCATCGTCGTCTGTGTTCGACGTTTCACCTGCTCGCCTCACTTCGAACTCGTCGCTCAGTCCTTGCCGAATACGGCTCAGGACTACCGCCGAGCAAAGCCAGGGTGTGCAGTGAACGACCACACAGACATATCATGAGTGCTTTCCCAGTACAGGTCCAGCCGTTATGATGCGAAATGTGGGAAGGCGAAGCATTGTGTCACTGGTCGATGGAAGTGAGGCAGCGGCGAATCAAATGGTGAAGATCACCCTTTGGCGATGGAGTCTCTCCAGTGACGAGTTCGGTTTCTCGGAGTTCAGACGGCAATTCGGTCTCTCGGAATTCAGACGGTAATAATGAGTACACTCGGTGATTTTCCCGATGTCGGGGACGTGTTGGAGGGGCGCTACGAGATCAAGCGACATATCGGGCGCGGGGGGATGGGAACCGTATTGGAGGGATATCATCTGAGCCTGGAGCGGGAGGTGGCGATCAAGCTGATGCACCCCGCGCTGAGCGAGAATGAGGAATATGTGCGCCGGTTCGAGAGGGAGGCGCAGATCACAAAGCAATTGGCACATCCCAATACGGTTCGCACCTACGATTTCGGGCATACTCAGTCGGGGATGATGTTTTTGGTCATGGAGCTTCTGGAGGGACGTGAGCTGAGTGAGGAGTTGGAGCAGTTGGGTCCGATGTCTATCGGCAGGGTCCTCAACCTGGGTCGACAACTCCTGGATGGTCTCGGTGAGGCCCATGCCAAGGATATTGTCCATCGAGATATCAAACCTGGAAACCTCTTCCTTGTCCAGGATAGGCGACAGCGCGAGGTCCTCAAGATCTTGGATTTCGGGATCGCCAAACCCACTGGAGGCGGCCATACGGCGATCACGCGCGCCAATGAATTGATCGGTACTGCGCGCTATCT
This sequence comes from Myxococcales bacterium, assembly GCA_007131755.1. Classification (GTDB taxonomy): domain Bacteria; phylum Myxococcota_A; class Bradymonadia; order Bradymonadales; family Bradymonadaceae; genus SLJM01. The sequence goes on from SLPW01000499.1 coordinate 5,635, forward strand.
TGCGCCGGAGGTCTTCGTGAACGGAGAGGCCTCCAAGACATCTGATATTTACGCCTGCGGTATGGTGTTGTGGGAGATGTTGCTGGGGCGGCCCCTCATCGATGCCGAGAGCATTCCCGCCGTCTTTCAGCAGCATCTGCGATTGCCTCACGTGATGCCACCGGTGTTGGCGTCGCATCCCCTGTCGATCGTCCTGAAGCGGGCGGTAGCGAAGAATCCAGGGCTTCGCTTCGTGGATGCCGAGGAGATGTTCGAGGCCCTGGAGCAAATTCCCGACGACGCCGGGTTCGACGAGGGGATACCCGACGCACAGATCGAAGAGATCTTCGAGGCCCTTCATGGAGAATCTTCCCGGCAGACCAAGGAGACGAAAACGGGAACTACGAATCTGATCAACCCCATGAAGGATGACACAATCTCTGAAAAGGGCGATGGAGCCAACGACGAAACGACAGGTACATTTACTTCGGAACAGACCACCCATTTGTTGAGAGACTTCGTGGAGCGGACGTCACAGGAAGTAGATGAATTCGTGGAGACTATGACCGGTGGTCCCGAAGAAACCTTACCGCTCGATCCGAAATTTCTCGACCGGGCCGTCGCCGCCTCACGAGATATCGCACGGCAATTCGGCAGTGAATTGCCGGAGGAGACGGTGGAGATTTCCGAGGAGCGTATTGCCAGGGCAATGGCGCGAGTACGGGGTGCGACGGTCGCGCCCGAGGGTATCGGAATTGCCGGGGGCAATCGTCGCGACCCCACCAGTCGAGTTGGGGCAGAGCCGAAGCAAGCGCAGGAAACGGAAGGAACCATCGAGTTGACGGAGGAGTTCCTATCCGAGATTTCTATCACGGCGGGCTCCGACTCCGACGGTCCAGAGCGGACCATAGAACTGTCGGAGGAGATGATTCTGGAAGGGGATGTGCAGAATCATCGGCAAAAAGATATCGAAGTGGCCCAACCGAGGCGAGCTCGAAGCAGGACGGAGATGGATATGGAGACGAAGATGGGGATTTCTTCGCAGCCAGACCTCTCCATAAAAGGTGGCCTTGGGCTACATCCGGTGGTGGTCGGAGCCGGGATAGGGCTGGTGGTCCTGCTTGTACTGTACGGGGTGTTTTTGCTCGTCACGTAGTGGGGAACTCGGTCGGACTTGATTCCATCGCGCTCGCTGACACCTGAGATAGCCCCACCTCCGCCGAGCAGATCCGGATCGCAGGCAAGGCCTTGCCTGCATAGCGTGAACACAGCAGTCAGAAAGACCGGGAGGGCGTCGAGCTTGGCCGCATAGCGGGTTGGCAGTTCACGCTGTCCCAAGAATATGGTCGTAGAACTTCGTGAGTCCCTTGAACGCTTATCGTGTTATTTGTCGTCGCAATGGCCGTGAGATTGCACTATCCGCAAAGCGCAATATTTTGTCCGAAATCACAGACGCAGGATCCGGCTTCGCAACGTTCGGTGCCGGGATCACAGCTGGTATTTTGACATTCCATTACACAATCAGCACCGCCGCAAGTGGGGTCAAAACAATTTCCATTACCGTCGCATACCGATGGTTCGATGCCTTGATATAGGCAGGTCTCTCCAGCGTCGATATTGCAACTCCTTGTTTCGAAATACGTTTCTTGTTGGCAGGCATTATTGACACAGATGTAGTCTTCGTGACATTCCCGCTGCTGAGTGCCCTCGCAATTGGGGAATCCGCCACAATCCTCCCAGTCAAGACAATCGTCGGGCTCCATCGGTCCCGTGCAGTGGGAGTTCTGGGTGCATTCGAAGCATTGGGCGTCCTCGCAATATTCGCCGGAGGGGCACTCGCTGTCGTCATCGACGCAAGTGCCCGCATCACAGCTCTCGCAACCGTCACAGGAGCCACAATCTAGAGAGTCGCAGGCGTTGGAGACGGAGCCGCACTCCATGGAGCCGCAATCGAGAGGGTCGCATTCGCAGACGTTGTTGACGCAACTTTCGTCGGCGCCGCAGTGGGCGTCCTGGGTACAGTCGACGCACTGAGCGTCGTCGCAA
>SLPW01000417.1 GCA_007131755.1 Myxococcales bacterium
CGTGAGGCATTGATGACAGGTGTCCCTCGGGCTTCTCGAAACCGCACCCCGGCGAGTTCGATGGCGTCGTGGGGACAGGCTTCGATGCACGCCCCACAGCGTGTACAGGCATCCATGAACGCCTCTTCCTCCAAGGCTCTCGGAGGCCGGTGCAGCGGCATCGCTCGACTCTTCCCCGCAGAATTATCGCCACTTCTCTCCTCTGCCAACCCCTCCAGATAGCCCAGCGCGTCGAAGGGTTGATCTCCTGGCTCCTCGACGTCACCCAATTGCCGACGTACCCGGCGGCGGTTCTCCTCCCGATCTGCTTCGGTTGCGGGCTCGAATCCGGGCTTCCAGCCGAAGTCGGCCCCCTCTTTCCTCCCCTCCTTTTCCTTCACCAGACCCTTCAGAAATTGCCTTCGATCCCTCTTGTCGTCACCCATCGACGTCACTCCTCCCACATATTGGGAAGTTCCGGGATCATCGGGTGCTGATCCAGCGTCGCCGAGGGCGCGTGGCACTGGGTGCACTCCGACTTCCAGGGGTGAGTCGTGCGCAGACCTGGCCGCGCGATCTCACCGTGGCAACTCATGCAGTCCTCTCGCATATGCTCCGGATGGGGATTGACGGGAGGCGCCCCTTCGTGGGCGCGCTCGGCGGGTCCCCAGCGCTCCAGACCGACAAAGGTGTTGTCCAGGGGAAGCTCGTCGTAGCGCTCGTCTGCAGCGGGAATCGATCCCACCTCCGGGACGTGGCACTGCGTACAATTCGTCAGATACTCGTGGCTCATAGGTGTCGCCAATCGCCCGTCGATGCGAAGCCCCTCCCCGTGGCAGGCCATGCACTCCGACGCCCCCTTCTCGTTGATGGCATGCGGGATCGTCGGCGGCGCTCCCTCGTAGGCCCGATGCTCCCTCCGGTCTTCCAGGGCAGCGGCGAATAACTCCGGTGTGCGCTCCACTTCGTCCGTACGCGCCGGCCTATCGGCAGCGATGCGATCCAACTCCTGTCGCCAGTGCCGATTTGCGTAATAGGGAAATTCCATCAACTCTCGATACGCCCTGGCCGGCTCCACCTCTTTTTCGGGTCGATCTTCGTCGGCGAACCCGGCGAGCTGCGCGTCATAGGAATCGCTGCTGGTGCCGACGAAAAAACCGATGGCCGCCAATCCTATGACGACAGCGAAGAAGACGTTGATCCCCTTTAACTCCAGCCATCGCTCGGCTTCCGTGGCTCCCTCGGACCGACCCTCACCACCGGTGTGTCCGGCTTCCTCGCTCATCTCAGCCCTCCTCGATCCCGTCGCCGATCTTTCGAATTCGGGCTGCACATTTCTTATAATCCGGCTGCCTGGAGTGCGGATCGTAGTCGTGCAACGTCAGATCGTTGATCATCATTCGCTCGTCAAAAAAAGGCACGAAAACTGTTCCCCGCGGAGGCTTTCCACGTCCGTTGAGCCAGACCGGAAGTCTCATCGAACCTCGACGGGTCTCGAGGATCACCACCTCTCCATTGGAGAGCTTGGCCTCGCGGGCATCGCGCCGGTGCATCTCCACATAGGCCTGCGGCATCGCCCGGCGAAGCTGAGGGATTCGCATCGTCATCGACCCCGTATGCCAGTGCTCCAATACTCGGCCCGTACATAGCCACAACGGATAGTCCTCGTCCGGCACCTCCGGCGCATCCTCTTGAGGATGAAACCAGATCAGCGCCCGGTCATCACCCGTTGGGGAGTGATAGAACTGAAATTCCTTACCCTCGTCTACGAAGGGATCGTCGAATTCGGCGAAGCGAAACTCCGTCTCCTCCCAGGATCCGTCTTCGGTCTGCACCACGGGCCACCGCATCCCCCGTTCTTCCACCAATACGTCGTAGGGCGCTACGTTCTTTTGTTTATAATGCGTCAGAGGCCGGTACTCCTCGTACAACTCTCGGTCCACGTTGATGTCGTGGAAATGGGCGTAGTCCCAGGCCGCCACCGGTTGTCCCTGCTCGTCTTCGAAGGCGAACAAAAATTCTCCGTCGGCATCGCGCATCCCCTCGAATCCTCGTTCGTACAACTGGCGAGCTACGGCCAGCGTCTGCCACACGTCCTCACGAGCCTGCCCCGGCGGATCCACCATCTTGAACCACTGCTGAGTGCGGCGCTCGGAGTTGCCGTAGACTCCGTTCTTCTCCACCCACATCGCCGACGGCAGCACCAGATCGGCGTATTTCGTCGTCGCTGTGGGATAGACGTCGCTGGCGATCAAGAACTTCTCCTCCAGCTCTCTCGCCGGATAGAATAGGGTATTCAGATCGGGCAGCGACTGGCCGGGATTGGTCACCTGCACCCACAGAGTGTGAATATCTCCCCCCTCCGCCTCGGGCGTCGAAAAGCGCTTCCACATCTCTACCGTGTGATAGCCCGGGGCATCGGGGATTCGCTCCACAGGCACATTCCAGTGCTCGGCAATCGCCTGCCGGTCCGCCTCGTTTGCCAACAGTCGCCCCCCGGGCAACGCCTGGGCCAGCGTCCCCACCTCGCGCACCGTCCCGCAGGCCGATGGCTGCCCCGTAAGACTCGTCGGCGAATCGCCGGGCCGCCCGAAATGTCCGCTCAATAGATGAATTCCGTGAATCAGCGCATTCATCGCCGTTCCACGTGTGTGCTGGTTGACGCCCATACACCACAGACTGGTGATGCGAACGTCGGGGTCACTGAACAACTCTCCGAGAAGACGGATATCTTCGGCGCTTACCCCGGAGATTTCCTCTACATACTCCGGTGTATATCTCTCAACCTCTTCTTTAAATTTTTCGAAAGTAATCTCCTCCCCCAGGAGCGTCTTCGGCTCCGTATTGCCCCGAAAATTGCAGTGATTTTCGACGAATTCCTTGTCGTAGGTCTCGTTTTTTACGAGCAGGTGGGCAATCCCCAGGGCAATGGCCAGATCCGTATTGGGCTCGAATTCCATATAGTGATCGCAGCGATCGGTGGTCCGCGTCCTTCGCGTTCCCAGATCGATGAGCTTCACCTCCTCTCCGCGGGCCCTGCGATTGACGACCCGCGAAAACAAGACGGGATGCATCTCGGCCGGATTATTTCCCCACATGATGAGAACGTCGCACTCGTCGAGATCCGTATAGGTGCCCGCCGGCTCATCCACCCCGTAGACGCTCAAAAAGCCCGTCACAGCCGACGCCATGCACAGTCTGGCGTTGGGATCGAGGTGGGCGCTGCCCAGCCCGCCGCGCATAAATTTCTGCGCCGCATACCCCGCGGCACGGCGCCTTCTGCCAACTGACGCCGTCCACCGTACGCTGTGCCACCGCATCGTCCAGAGCCCCCGGACTCTGCCCGTAGGCCATCCGGGTCGCCGCCGTCGTGGCCGCCATCCTTTGTGCCGCACTCATCGTCTCACTCTTCGAAGCCCCGGAGTTCGACGACGATCCAGACGTCGCCGTCGACCAACCAGAGACAGACGATTTATACGAAGACGTGATCATCACCCCTCCGGGGCTAGGAAAGCTGACGACCTCCATCGTCGATATGCACGGCCAATTCGTGGGGATCAGATGCTCCACCTGCCACGGCGCCGGTGATATCGGCGATCCCCCCGCCCAATACGCCGACGAGCTGACGGAATTCCACAGGGAGATGGAGTTTTCCCACGGCGACCTCGCCTGCGCGAGCTGTCATGCTACGGACGACCGCGACAAGCTCACCCTCGCCAGCGGCGCACTTCTGGATTACGACGACACCATGGATCTCTGCGCTCAGTGCCACTCCTCGGAGTACAAATCCTATCAACACGGCGCCCACGGGGGCATGAGCGGCCACTGGGATCGCACTCAGGGCGAACGGGTGCGCAACCACTGTGTCGTCTGTCACGATCCCCACGAACCGGCTTTCCCCCAGGTCACTCCCGCCGATCCGCCCCGCGACCGCTTCTTCGGTACTCAGTGACTTTTCTTCGACTCCGGAACGGACGATGACCGATCCCACCGATGATACAACGACTGTAGAGGCCAACGACGGCGGCATCGATCGCCGCACGGCCATGAAGGCTCTGGGCGCCACCCTCGGGGCCGCCGCCTTCGCGCGCGCCATGGCCCCCCTTCGATCCTGGTCTGCCGACCAGTCCATGGATGAATTTCTCCAGCAGCACTACAAGCGGCTGTCCGACGAGGATATGGAGCGAATTCTTCGGCGTCTCGAACAGGAGACCTACGACGAATACGGCGCCCAGGTCCACATCGACGACCCCCAGCCCATCCCGGGCGTTCAATTCGGATATGCCCTGAACCTCTCTGTCTGCAATGGTTGCCGAAAATGCGTCGAGGCATGCCACATCGAGAACAACCACGACCGCAGCACCAACAACTCCTATATCCGCGTCTTCGAGATGGAACAGGGGTCGATGGACTTCGAAAAGGGCACCGCCGACTACGACCATACCGTGCCCGCTCCCGGCAAATATTATATGCCCGTGCAATGCCTGCAGTGCGACAACCCGCCCTGCGTCGACGTCTGCCCCGTAGAGGCGACCTGGAAGGAAGAGGACGGCGTCGTCGTCGACTACAACTGGTGTATCGGCTGTCGCTACTGCCAGGCCGCCTGCCCCTACCATGCGCGCCGCTTCAACTGGAAAAAGCCGGAGATCCCCACTGGCGAGGTCAATCCCGTGCAGGCCTATCTGGCAAACCGCATCCGACCGGCCGGTGTCGTCGAGAAATGTCACTTCTGCCTTCACAAGACGCGCAAAGGTGGAGCTCCGGCCTGCCAGCAGGCCTGCCCCACGGGCGCCCGTGTCTTCGGCAATATGCTCGATCCCGACAGCGATATTCGCTGGGTCCTTGAGAATAAGCGCGTTTACGTCCTCAAAGAGGATCTGGGCACTCGCCCCCGTTTCTTTTATTTCTTCGACTGAACCACCGGAGCACCACCGACCATGGCCGATGAGAAAGAAAAAACGGGAAAGGTCCCACACTATCTGAGCTATCCACGCTTTTTGTGGCGCGCCCTGGTGGAGTCCACCGAGGGAAATCGGTGGTTTTACGTCTGGATGACCTTTTTGACCGCCCTGGCCCTCGTCGGCGCCAACGCCTGGGCCCACCAGGTCGCCGACGGGATGATCCTCACCCATATGACGGATCACGTCTCCTGGGGGTTGTATATCGCGAATTTCACCTTCCTCGTCGGTGTCGCCGCAGGAGGAGTGATGATGGTCATCCCCGCCTATCTCTACGACGACCGCGAGATGCACGACGTGGTCATCATCGGCGAGATATTGGCCATCGCTGCGCTGATCATGGCGCTATTATTCGTCGTCGCCGATCTGGGGCGCCCCGACCGCTTCTGGCATCTCATCCCCGGCCTCGGCGAATTCAACTTCCCCATGAGTATGCTCAGTTGGGACGTCATCGTCCTCAACGGCTACCTTCTGCTCAACCTCCACATCGTCGGATACCTTCTGTACAAGCGCTATCGCGGCGAAAAGCCCGACACCCGCTGGTATATCCCCTTTGTCTTTCTCTCCATCGCCTGGGCCATCTCCATCCACACCGTCACCGCCTTCTTATATAGCGGCATCGGCGGGCGTTACTTCTGGAATACCGCCATTTTGGCCCCTCGGTTTATCGCCTCCGCCTTCGTCACCGGACCGGTGTTCATCATCGTCTCACTGCAATTGGTGAAGCGCTTCACCAAACTCCCCATCCCGGAAGGACCGATTCAGACCCTGATCTCCGTGGTCAAGGTCAGCATCCTGGTCAACCTATTTTTGCTGGGCGCCGAGCTATTTACCGAATTCTACACCGGCGGAAGCCACGCAAAGTCGGCGACCTACCTCTTCTTTGGCTACGACGGCCACACAGGCCTCGTACCCTGGATCTGGACGGCCATCATCCTCACCCTCATCTCGGCGGTGATGTTCCTCCATCCCCTGGCACGCAAAAATTTCGCCTTTCTCAACGCCGCCTGCATACTGGCCTTCGCGGGATTGTGGATCGAAAAGGGCATGGGATTGATCATCCCCGGCTTCATTCCCTCACCGCTGGGTGAAATCGTCGAATACTCGCCAAGTCTGGTGGAATGGCAGGTCACCGTAGGCGTCTGGGCCTTCGGACTGATGATCTACACCGTGGCCCTCAAAATCGCGATCCGCATCATCACGGGGGAATCAAACTTGCATGCAGAACTGGGGACAACTGACGGCGAAGCCTGACCCCTTGCCGGGAGCCCCAAATGCCCAATTACGTGGACCTCAACTTCTCCAACGTCAAAGCTGACGACACCGAAACACCTCGACTGGCCGTCTGGGCCACAGGCTTTCGCCCCTTCTTCTTGGGCGGAGCCCTTCTGGCGGCGTTATCCATCGTCGCCTGGCTCGCCATTTTCATGGAGGGAATGTCCGCCGGGGGCCCCATTAGCCCCATCGACTGGCACGCCCACGAGATGATCTTCGGCTTTACGCCGGCCATCATCGCAGGCTTTTTACTCACCGCCGTCCCCAAGTGGACCCGAGTTCCCACACCGACGGGCAAGATGCTGGCCGCCCTCTTCGCCCTGTGGGCGCTCGGGCGCGTCGCCATGGCGCTTGCGGAATTTCTCCCCTATACGGCCGTCGCCATCGCCGATTTGTTGTTCTTGCCTGCCCTGGCGATCGCCATCGCCATCCCCATCGGCCGCGCCATGACGCCCCGAAACCTGGGGTTTATCCCGCTTTTGTTCGGCCTCGCCATCGCCAACGCCCTCTTTCACTTGAGCTACCTGGGCGTCGTCGACGGCTGGGCCACCCGCGGCCTCGACGCCGGCCTCGGCATCATCATCGTCATCATCGCCATCGTCGGCGGACGGGTCATCCCCTTCTTCACCGCCAACGCCACGGGCATGCGTGCCATCAGCCGCCGGCGCTACATCGACTTCGCTGCCATCGGACTGAGCGTCGCCTGGCTCATCGTGTTTATCGTCGACTCCACGGCCTCCTGGACGGCCGCCATCGCCCTTGGCGCCGGCGCCGCCAACCTCGCCAGAATGAAGGGCTGGGGCATCACCCGCAGCCTGTCCATTCCCCTTCTATGGGTCCTCCACGCAGGCTACGCCTTCGTCGGCATCGGGCTTATCGCCTTCGGATTGTCGGTCTTCGACGTCACCGGCACCCGCAGCATCGCCATCCACGCCCTGACCACCGGCGCCATCGGCATCTTATGCCTGGGCATGATGGCCCGCGTCTCCCTGGGCCACACGGGCAGAAAGCTAAAGACCCACAAAATTACGGCCGTCGCTTTCGCCCTGATCGTCGCCGCCGCCATGGTCCGCGTCTTCCTCCCCTGGGCCTGGTCGTCGGCCTATATAGAATCCCTGGTCATCTCCGGCGCCCTCTGGACCGTCGCCTGGGCGCTCTTTCTCTTCGTCTACACGCCGATCTTGCTCCAACCCCGCGCCGACGGACGGCCGGGTTAACCCGGCCGCCAGCCGGACTCTCGTTCTCGTTCTCGTTCTCGTTCTCGTTCTCGTTCTCGTTCTCGTAGTCGAGATCGATTCCGAGGTCGAGGTCGATTCCGAGGTCGATTCCGAGGTCGAGGTCGATTCCGAGGTCGAGGTCGATTCCGAGGTCGAGGTCGATTCCGAGGTCGAGGTCGATTCCGAGGTCGAGGTCGATTCCGAGGTCGA
>SLPW01000148.1 GCA_007131755.1 Myxococcales bacterium
CCACCGCCGAGGACCTCGCCCTTCGCCCTCCCTGTCCGCTGCTCATCGTCGATCCCGACGACGAGCCCCTGGACGGGCCCCTGAGGGTAGTCTCCGCCTTCGACCTGACCAACTCCGCCGCCGAGGCCTTCCTCCTGGGCGCCGACCTCGTCGAGCTTCACGAACAGGGGGGCAACGTCACCCTCCTTCATGTCATCTCCATCCCACACGGCGCCTCCCCCATCATCGAAGGCCACGCCATGCCGGCGACCCTGGAAGCCCACCTCGACGCGTCCACCCAGTGGGCCCGCGACGAAATCACCGCTCTGCTCAATCGACGCGGCGAGTCCCTTGACGCCATCTCCGCTTCCGTGGAAATTCGACCGGGCTATCCGATCCACGAGATCGTCGCCACAGCCGAAGAAACAAAGGCCAATCTCTTGACCCTGGGATCGAGCGGCCGCTCCCGCCTAACGGACGTGATGCTCGGCGGGGTCGGACGCAGCGTCCTGCGACGCGCTCCCTGCTCCGTCTTGCTCGCGCCCCCGGAACCAAAGACGACGGCCGACGACCTGGACGACGAATAACAAGAAGAATGATCCCATGACCGACGCCGCCGTCTCTGCGCAGCACACCGATTTTCCCACCCCGCCCCCAGACCTCGCCCCAACCCGGGAAACACCGGACGGTCCGATCTGGATCATCGATGGCGACGACGGCGCCCTTCGCCTTCGCCGCCTGCCCACAGTCTCGGGGCTCCTCAAACTCGGCGCCACGCTGCGCCACACCGGATCGGCCTCCCATCCTCGCCTTCAAAGCCCCAATAACTGGTGGCTCGACAGCGGCCATATATGGCTCGCCACCTCCCTTCCTTCCGGGGAACTCCTCTTTGAAAACCCCCCACGGCGTCTGACCTGGTCCAGCGCCATCGAAGCCCTCACCCCTCTTGCCATCGCCCTGAAGCGGGCTCACCGCCGGGGACTCGTCCACGCCCGCATCGCCCCCTGGAACGTCGTCTTTGACGCCGAGCGCCACCACCTAACGGTCCTCGACTTCGGCACCTGGCCCCTGGAGCCACCGCTGAACACCCCCTACTTCGCCCCCGAAATCCAGGACGAGGCCCCGAACCCCACTCCGGCCACGGACGTCCACAACCTGGCCCGCCTCCTCGTGTATCTGGCCATCACACCGGAGCAGGCCCGCCGCAGCCGACCGAGCTACGATACGATCCCCGCCTACGCCATCTCCACCATCGAGCGCGCCCTCGACGCCGACGCCGGCCGTAGACCTCAGACGATCGACGAATTCCTGGCCGGCATCACCTTTCATCCCCGTGACCCCTTTTTGAGCGCCCATGTCGACGACGAAGCCAGCCACAGTGCCCCCTCCTCCACGGCGGGCCGCGTCGCCGAGATCGAACTCTTCGACCATCCCCGGCGCGGAGAGGGGATCCGCTTTCGCCTCCACACCGCCGACGCCGCCGATCCCCCTGGCGCCTTCGTCTACCAGGAGCAACGTCCGGACCTCTTTGGCGGCCTCCAACACCTGTGGGAGGGGGCCGAACTCGGCCTTCACCATCCCCGGCTCATCAGCGACTCCTCGGGCCGCGTATTTCTGACCGCCACAGAGCGCACCCTCCCTGTCTTCGAGCCCCACTGGCCCGTCAGCGTAAGCGACGTCTTAAAGGCCCGCGGATGCCCCCAGCGGGTGATGGTAGATCGCCGCGATCCGGGAGAGCGCACCCACCATCTGGCCTTCGGAACCCTGGTCCACCAATTTCTCGAAGACCTGACCGCCCATGACCGGTTGACCTTCGAGGAGGCCGTCGAGCGCCGCTTGCCACCGCTTCGGCTCGACTTTCTCGCCGCCGGCGTCGACGACAAGAAACTCGCTGAGTTGCTCTCCGATGCCCGACGTCACTTCGAACACCTTCGCCGCTTTACGGGCCGGCGCACCCTCGACGCCTCGCGCACCGACCGCGTCGGATGGAGCGGCGAACACGCCGAGGCCACTCGCTACTCCAGCCGCTATGGACTCGAGGGGCGCACAGACCTCGTCGTCACCGACCCCGACGAGGGCCTGCAGATCATCGAACTCAAGAGCGGAAAACCCTGGCACGACCACCCCGGCCAGGTCCAGAGCTACGCCCTTTTGTGGCGAACCCTGGCCGACCGTCGCGATCTGCCCACCTCCGGTCATCTCCTGTACTCCAAGAACGGTCATATGACCCGCGTCAGCCTCGAAGGCGGGGCCGATGAGCAAGCCCTGATGCGGGGCCGAAACGAATTGGTCACCCTCTTTCGAAGCTATATTGACGACGGGCTCGATTATCGCCCGCCCCACTATATGGAGAAGCCCCGACTGTGCCGCCAGAACGCCTGCCGTTTCCGAAAAAAGCGCTGCCGCGCACAGACCGAACTTCTGGGCTTCGCCGATGCCGATGATAGGTCTGCCTGGCCCGACGCCGATCCCGAATTGGTCCGCCTGGCAAGACGATATCACCACCACATGACACGGCTGGTGGAGGCCGAGCGCTGGGCCGCTCACGCCGCCCTGGGCGCCATCTTCCAGAAGGAGCGCCTCCCGGAGCGGATCGCCGACGGCTGCGCCGCCACAGAGCTCAGCCTCCACAGAGTCGACGGCGCCCCCGACCGGGCACGCCTCGTCGGCGCCGGCCTCCACGTCTTCTCACCGGGCGACCGCATTCTGCTACACCGCGGTGACGTCGACGCCCACCACGTCCTTCGCGCCACCGTCCTCGGCCGCCCTGACGACGGCGACGGCCTCGACATCGCCCTTCGCGCAGCGGAGCTGACGGACCAATTCGTCGGTCCCGGCTGGACCGCCGACGCCCTCCCGTCGCGCATCGGTTTTCACACCGCCCACCGCGCCCTCTATCGCATCCTCGAGAGCCGCCGCACATCTCTCCTGAACGTACTCGTCCGACCGCACCTCAATCCCAGGGAGGTGGCCGCGAAGCGGTCGCAGCGGAGTCCCCACCGAGCAACCACCGAACTCCTCGACGACGCCCAACTCCAGGCACTCCACCACGCTCTCCAACCTCGCCAGGCCACGCTCATCCAGGGCCCGCCGGGCACGGGCAAGACCACCACCATCGCCCACCTCTGCTCCGAACTCGCCAGAGGCGGCCAATCCGTCCTCCTCGCCGCCCTGACCAACACCGCCGTAGACACGATGCTCATAAAACTCCTCGACGCCGCCGACGATCGAGGAGAGGCGCCGCCCCGCTTTCTGCGCCTCGGCTCCTCGGAGCGCTCTCCACGACTTGCACAGGCCCTCGAAGATCGCGGCCTCGACGGGCGCGATCATTTCTCCGACGACCTGGCCAGATCCTGCTCCTCACTCAAGACCCTGGCCCTTCGCCTCGACGCCATCACCGTCGTCGCCACGACGGCCCACAGCTCCATTCGCCATCCCGTCATCACCCATTTCGAGAATCGAACGAAGGGCCCCGCCTTCGACGTCGCCCTCGTCGACGAAGCCAGTCAGCTCACGGAACCTCTGGCGCTGGCCCCCATCTCCACAGCGAAGCGCTTCGTCCTCGTCGGCGACCACCGCCAACTGCCCCCCATCGTCACCTCCGAGCGGGCACTGTCCACTTTCCTCACCGGCGACGGGGTCGACGGGAATAGCCCTCACAGAGCCACGATTTCCATCCCCGACGCTTTGCGAAAAGCCGGCATCGCCGGCCTCGACAAGAGCCTCTTCGAACGCCTGGCCGGCTTCCTCACTCCCCATATGCTCACCACCCAATACCGCATGAACCGACAGATCATGGCCTTTCCCGCCGAGACCTTCTACGACGGGCGACTCATCGCCCACCACTCCGTGGCCGACCACACCCTCGACCTCGGCACGGACGACCACCCCGCCCCGCTGTCCACGGACTCACCAGTGGTCTTCGTCGACGTCGACGGCACCGCCCATGGCCGCACCAACCCCGACGAGGCCCGCGCCCTCATCGAATGTGCCGAGCACATCCTTCGCTGCGCGCCGTCCACCACCATCGGCGCCCTATCTCCCTTCCGGGCCCAGGTCCACCTATTGCGCCGCCTCTACCAGAACACCGGCACCGACGGCCCCATCGACGTCGACACTGTGGAGCGCTTTCAGGGAAACGAGCGCGACGTCATCCTGGCAAGCCTCGTCAAGACGGACCACCCCGGCGAATTTCTGGCCGCTCCTCGACGCCTCAACGTCGCCTTTACCCGGGCCCGCAAAAAACTCATCGTCTTCGGCTCCCGCTCCTGCGTCGAACAAAACCCCCTGTTCCGCCACTGGCTGGCCTCCCCCTACACCACCATCGTGGAGTGGAAATGATGTCTATCCCCCGCAGAAAATTGCCCACGTGGCAGATCACTCGAAGCCCCCTCCCCGCACGGGGGGAGGTGGCCGCGAACGCTTTTCGTGAGCGGTCGGAGGGGGCGTACAGCAAGTTAATTCTTGCGCTCCTGCTCCTCCTCACCCTCACCGCCTGCGACAACGGCCCCACAACCACCACCGACGAACCCGAAGAGCCGACCCTCATCACCCACGACCACTCCAATTTCGACACCGATGACCTGCCCAACCTCACCACTCCTGAGGCCCACCACACCGTCGATCTGAGCCTGGGCGTCCCGCAGCGCTTCGACGCATGTCACACCATCTTCGAACCCGACGGCCAGCCCATCGCCTGGCCCGTCGATGACTCCGACATCGCTCCCACCCTCTTCGGCTGCGACGCCGAGGGCTATCTGGAGCTCTCCGAAGGTCGTCGGGCCCTGGCCTACGAGACCCCCAATCCGGAACATGATGGGCTTACGGACCTTCGAATGGTCGTCTACGACGCCAGCGGCGACGTCGCCTGGACCCATCGCATCCGTCGCCACCGCTACGCCGAAAACTTCGCCGCCAACTATATTGGTTCCTATCTGACGGCCGTGGGCGACACTCTCTTATGCGCCGGCAGCCGGTGGCTTCGCACCACCCAACTGGCCTGTGCCCGCCAGGATTCGGGCGACGTCGAGATGGACCGCCACCTCGAGCTGTGGATCGGTCTTCCCTTCTTCTCCGCCCACAACAGTCTCTTCTCGGCGGACACCCGAGGCATCACCCGGCGCTATCCCTTCACGGGCTCCGAGATGCGACACCGATCGTTTTCACAACGACTCGGGCGCGGCTCCTTCTTCGCCACGGACTACGAGCATATCTTCGTCGTCCCCGACGATGACACTCCCCTGCTCCACGCCTGGACTCTCGAAGACCCGGAGCGCCCCGACGAATTCTGGCGTGCCCAACTGCCCGGCCATCCCCATATCGCTTTTTACGCCGCCGACACACACCACCAACTCCTCCTGGTGCGCATCGACGAGACTCTCTTCGGCCTCGACACCACCGACGGCGAAATCCGCATGGCCTTCCACGTCGGCGACACCAGCCCCCACGTCGCCTTTTCCGAAGACCTCGTCTACCTGCTCCTTCGCCCCCCCGGAGAGGACCCGGCTATCTACGCCATCGACCCCACCGATGGCGTCGTCCACTGGGCCGGAAAAGCCCCCCCGGGAACCCTGACCATCGACCATCGCCAGGGACGCCTGCTGACCCGCACCGTGCGCACTGTACGCGAAATCGAACCTCCTGAGTGAATCCCCCACTCTTGACGCCTCGTTACGGATCGAAGACATTTGCAGGGTATTGCGCCGCTTGCAGCAACTTGGATTCCCCCGTCACACAGTGACGGATTATAGTGTAATTTCATTTCCCGGGGCATCTCCCCCAAGAAGGAAGGACAGGTGTGGTAATGAAATCTCTGGGCCCGATGCTGACTACCGCTTTTGTCCTTTTCTTTGCCACCTCCTCCGCCTTCGCAGACACGGGCGATCTCCACGAGGAAGGGGTTGAGGAAGACCTCCAGGAGCAGGAGGAAGGAGGAGCCTCCCCGGAGGATATCCGCCGCGCCCAGGAGTTCTTCGACAAAGGTGCACAGCTTTATTACGAGGGCGAATACAGCCGCGCCGCCGTCGAATTTCGACGAGCTCACGAGGCGCACCCCCACCCGGTCTTTCTCCACAATATCGCCGTCATGAATATGCGCCTCGACCGCATGGAGGCCGCCCGCGATGCCGCCCGGGGCGTCTTGAACATGGATGAGCGACTTCCTCCACAGCAGGACGCCCGCAACTGGGGTATCATCCGCGGCGCCGACGCCTCTTTTGCCGGCGAAGCGGTCGCCGAAGCCATCGACGCTGCTGCAGCAGCAGCGGTCGCCGACGCAGAAGCCGAGGAGGCCGATGCAGAAGACGAGGAGATGGACCAGCTCGAGAGCCCACCGGTCGTCGCCGACGACTCCGGCTTTGGCACCATGGGGCTACTGGGTGTTGGCTCCGTCGCTGTCGGCGTCGCCGGCATCATCGGCGGTGTGGTCGTCCACTCCCAGATCCAGGACGACCAGGCGCTCTACGAGATTCGCCACGATCGACATCCCGAATCCCAGACCGTCGCCGAGTTGGGCGACCACATCTCCAGCCAACAGACCCAGCGCCTCCTCTTCTTCGGCGCCGGCGGCGCCCTCACCGCTGTGGGAGCGACATTGATCGTCCTCGGCGCCCGATCCGGCTCCTCCGATTCCGGAGTCGCCCTCACCGTTCCCGTCGATCGCCCGGGGCTCAGCGCCTCCTTTCGATGGTAACTCCCTTTCTTCCCGCTCTTCTCTTCGATGGGTGATCAACCCGAGCCCGAGCAATCCGGCGCCGACGCCCTCACCTGGCGCGAGCCGCTGGTGGCCTTTGTCGTCGTCGTCGTCGCCCTTGCCGCCGCCTCCGGCCTCTCCATGGCCTGGCCTCCCCTGGCGGGTTATCTCCTGGCCGTGGCCGCCGCGCTCTTCATTGGTGTGCCCTATTTCATTCTTCGCCGACGGGGCGCCGACTTTCACCGCTTCGGCATCGACCTGGAGCGCATCCCCCTAAGACACGTCGGCATAGGCCTCTTGGTAAGCGCCGTCGTCTTCCCCCTCTACGCCATCGGGCACCACCTCTGGGAGACCTCTGTCGTCGAGCGTGAATTCGACTTTTCTATGGACAACTACCGCCAGTGGTCCGTCGATCTCGACGCCCCCAACCTGGTCGTCCACAAGGACGACGCCATCCAACTTCGCACCGTAGGAAACCGCCTCCACCTGGAGTGGACCACCGCTGACCGTCGCGACGTAGCAGTATTCGCCGCCGCCGATCATCGCTTCGTCTGGGATCACGCAGGCCCCGTCGCCGCCGTCCACGCCGACGAAGATGCCTTCAATGAGCTACCCACCCCGACCCACGCTCCTCTCTTCACGGACGTCGATCCCACCCCCGCCACCCACTGGTATCTCACCGTCACGGCTGCCCAGACCGACGCCCGCTTCGTCCTCACCGGGCAGACCCAACCGGAGGACGCCCGACTCCCCACGCGCCTCACCCTACGCATCTCCATCCCCGAAGACGTTCCTTCCCCCGAAGTCTACGTCGGCTCCGGCCCACAGGACGCCGACGACCCGATCGAACTTCGTCGAACCCACTGGTGGCTTATCCTCTGGGGACTGACCCACCTCCTCGTCGTCGCACTCCCCGAGGAGTATTTCTACCGTGGCTATCTCCAGACGCGCCTCCACGATC
>SLPW01000311.1 GCA_007131755.1 Myxococcales bacterium
GACGACGAGGGCGTGGTGCCCCGTGAGGAGTTCGAATTCGAAGAGATCCTGGAGACCACGGATACGCTCAGGGACGGCGATGTGATCTCCATTGAGGTCGGTGAGGTGGAGTGAGGTGGGACGCCGAGTTGCGGCGCCCCGGAACTTCAGCGCTCACAGCGGATTATTCGGATTTCGCCGCTCGGGCATCCACTGCGATTTGTCGCGCATCATACGAAGGTGGCGGTGCAGGCGCCGGCGCGTCTCGCTGGGGTCGATAACAGCGTCGATATAGCCGCGCCGGGCGGCTATGCCGGGGTTGAGGAATTTGTCCTCGTATTGCGATTTGAGCTCCTCCGTCTTCGCCTCCGGGTCTTCGGCGGCTGCGATGTCTCGGCGGTTGAGGATCTCCACCGCTCCACCGGCGCCCATGACGGCGATCTCGGCGGTGGGCCAGGCGAGGTTGACGTCGCCGCCGACGTGCTGGGAGCTCATGACGATATAGGCGCCGCCGTAGGCCTTGCGAAGAATGACCGATAATTTGGGGACCGTGGCCTCGCAGTAGGCGTAGAGCAATTTGGCGCCGTGATCGATGACGCCGTCGTGCTCCTGCTTGCTGCCGGGCATGAAGCCCGGAACGTCGATGAGGCTGACCAGGGGAATGCCGTAGGCGTTGCAGGTGCGGATGAAGCGAGCGCCCTTTCGACTGGTGTCGATATCGAGGACACCGGCGCGGTAGTTGGGCTGGTTGGCGACGATGCCGATGACGTGGCCTCCCAGGCGTCCGAAGCCGATGACGATATTCTTCGCCCAGTCCGGTTGGACCTCGAAGAAGGTGCCGGCGTCGACCAGCAGATCGACGACGTTGCGGATGTCGTAGGGCTTGCGGGTGTTTTTGGGCACCAGTTCCTCAAAGGCGCTCTCCAAACGCTCCGGGTCGTCGCCGGTATCGACGAAGGGCGGATCTTCTCGGTGATTGGAGGGCAGGTAGCCAAGCAGACGGCGCACGTTATTGAGGGCCTCTACGTCGTCCTTCCAGGCGAAGTGGCTGACCCCGCTCTTCTTGGCGTGGGTGACGGCGCCGCCCAGGTCTTCGACGCTGATATCCTCGAACATCACCTGTTTGACCACCTTGGGGCCCGTCAAAAACATGAAGCTCGATCCCTGGACCATGCCCACGAAGTCGGTCAGCGCTGGGGAGTAGACGGCGCCGCCGGCGCAGGGACCGGCGATGAGGCTGATCTGAGGGATGACGCCGGAGGCACGCACGTTGCGCAAAAAGATGTCGCCATAGCCGCCGAGGGCGTCGACGCCCTCCTGGATGCGGGCGCCACCGGAGTCGTTGATGGCCACGAAAGGAGCGCCGGCGCGAAGGGCCAGATCCTGAAGACGAGAGATCTTTTTGGCGTGGGCCTGACCGAGGCTTCCACCGAGGACGGTGCGATCTTGAGCGTAGGCGTAGACCGGTCGCCCGTCGACGAGACCGCAGGCGGTGACCACGCCGTCGCCGGGAATGCGCTTTTTGTCGAGGCCGAAGTCCCGGGTGCGATGGACCACTTCGGAGCCGATCTCGTCCATGGTGCCGTCGTCGAAGAGTTGCTCGAGTCGGGCGTAGGCCACGCTTTGCTTTCGACCCGCTTCGATGAGGAATTTCTCGCGTTTCGATGCCTCGTCGACAGGGTCGTCGGCCGCAGGTTGCTCGGCGCCGTTTGCGCGGGACGTCTTATTCCGCGTGGGGTTGGGAATCGGCGTGGTGGAACTGCCGATGGTCTCGGTATGTCCGTCGCGCTTCAGATCTGACATTTCGCTTCCTTTCATCGTTGTTGGGTTAAGCGATTCAAAACGTCCATTTCTTCGGGCCGTTACCACTTCTCTCGTGTCCCAGCAGGGCGGTCAGCGCCTGCCGGGCCTTCTCCTCGGTGACGACCGTGGGCTGAAAATGCCCGTTTCTTCCATTCCTGTCGTTGGTACCGTTGGCATGGCCGTTAGCACCATTGGCATGACCATTCGCACCATTGGCGTGGCCGTTGGCACTTCCGTTTGTCCCGTTCGCCCGCACATGACCGTTGGAACCGTTGGCCGTGGACGCCTCCGACACTTGTTGCCAGCGACGCGGCGTGGCGATACTGTGGTCCAGCCGGGCGACAGCGGTGGCGAACCCGCCGCCAATCTCCACTTCGACGTAGAAGTCGCCGCCGCCGAGGTCGCGCAGCGCCTCCAGAGCACGTCCTCGAAGGTCGATGGAGGCCTCGATATTCCCCTGGCGGGTTGGCGCGAAGGCCTCGACGGCGATTTCGTGGGTGCTCAACTCGAAGCCCAATCCCAGCGCCTTGGAGACCGCCTCCTTGACGGTCCACAGGGCAGTGTGAAGCTCCGCTTGGTCGCCTTCGGCGGGCCACTGAAGAGTGCGTTCCTGGTCGGTGAAGTAATTTTTGGCGAAGTGGTCGCCGCGCTCCTCGATGCGCTCCAGATCGATGCCGATGCGCTCGTTTCGATCGGGCAAGGTGATGGAGGCGATGGCCACGCCGCCCGAATGGGTGAGAGAGAGTTCGGGAACGGGGAGCATGGAGAGTTCGAAGTCGTCGGTGTCCACTTCGACGCAGGGCTTTCCGGACTCCGATTTCACCACCTGGATGTGGTCGAGGGGTACCGTCTTTGCGAAGAAGTCGCGATAGTAGCGGCTCACCGCCTTGCGGGCGGCGACGCGAGAGGCCAGCCACTCTCCACGGCGCACCGGGCTCTTCAGGCGGGCGTGGGCGCGTCGCTCGGAGGCGGACAATATCTCGATGGGGTCCAGACTGCGTGCCATCAAATTCTCGCGTGCTTCCCACTCGTTGAGCCTTTCCGAAAGCTGTCGAAGCGGCGCCAGTGTGGGGAAGCGATCTTCATCTCGAAGCTTCTGGTGGCCAATGAGCTCCACCTTTTCAAGCCACTGTAAGAGTTCGCCCCTACCGTTGCGGATTTCGACGTCAAACGCAATGGCATATTTCGAGGCGTCGTCGCGACGGCGACAGCGGATGCAGATCTCATCGCCTGCCGCGGCGCGTCGATATTGGAGGGCTCGTTTGATGCCCAGGGGAAGATAGCTCAGGCCATTGTGGACCATGCCCCACAGCCCGGCGGTCTGCAAAGCCATCTCCCGCACCAGGGGATCGGTGACGAAACCGCCGCTTCGCGTGTCGTCGACAAGGGTGTGGCCGGGAGCGCGTCCGTATCCGACGACGAATTCGTCGTTGATGAGCGGGACTTGCTCCAGGACTCGAAAAGATCCGGTGTGGAAGAAGCGCTCGTAGATCTCGGCGCGCTTCGGTCCCCGAAGGGTCTTTCGGTCCGCCTCGACGGCGAAGCCCTCGGGCGACGACTCCGGAGGCTGTCCGCAGAGGATTTCCGCGCGAAAATGTTCTTGCTCGAGAACGCGGCCGGTCTTGCTGGTGCGGTGGGAGCGGACCAAGACCTCCACGCGTGGACGGTCCTCGTCACCGCCGATGATCTCAGCGCGAGCGGTCAATCGCACCGGCTCGCCACGGTGGAGCTTGATGGCTCGTTCGAAGCTTGCTCCACGGACCTCGGCCACGGGAAGGCCGGCCAGCGTCTGGGCGGCGTTGACCATCAATTCAAATCCCATCACGCCGGGAAGAATGGCCTTGCCCTCGTAGACGTGGTGATCGATGAAGAGATCGTTGGCCGGGTCGAAGGTTCGTTCGACGACGATATGATGGTCGCCGCGCTCGGCAATGTCGTCGATGAGCGCAAATTCCTCCGGTGACTTGGCATCGAAGCTTACGGTCTGCGGCAATTCGACCACGAATTCTCCACCCATCTCGCCGAGCTCGCCGGCGACGATGGCCTCTCCGGTCAGTCCGGTCTCGATGGCGTCGGCCACCATGGGAGCACCGATCTCGGGAGGAAGAAATTCCACACCCCGTGCCTCGAGGATGGTCTCCATCGAGCCCGCCACGGCCATGCCCACTTCACCCCAGGCCGTCCAGTCGATGGACAGGGCGCGGACGTCCGTGGTGTGGTTGATGTGGGAGACGAGCCTGGAGAGCGTCTCGTTTGCGGCGCTGTAGTCGGTCTGTCCCTCGTTTCCGAAACGCCCGGCGACACTTGAAAAGCAGGTGAAGAAGTCCGGCGCCATCGGCTCTGTTTCGCGCCACAGGTTCAATCCGCCCAGCGCTTTGCCGCGATAGACCTTGTCGAAGCCCGCCACGTCTTTGTCGCCGAGAAATTTGCTCTCCTCGACGCCGGCGCCGTGGATGACGCCCGTGACGCCTCCAAAGCGCCGGCGCACTCGGGTGATGAGGTCGCGAACGGCCTCTGCGTCGGAGACGTCGCAGGAGAAATACTCTACCTCGCTTCCGGCGCGCTCCATGCGGACCACGTTTTTCGCAATCTGGCGCTGCGACTTCAGGCTCCACATCTCGTCGCGTACTTTCACGGGGGTGACCCTTTCTCCCAGGGCCTCCAGTCGCTTTCGGACGCGCTCTTTTTCGGCGTCCATATTCACGGAGAGTGGATCGGAGTGGGTGAGTTCGCTTCGACCTACAAGGGCAAGCTTACAGCCGTAGCGTCTTGCCAGATCGACGCAGACCTCGGCGCTGATCCCCTTGGCGCCGCCGGTGACCAGGATGACGTCCTCCGAGGTGGGGGCGAAAGCGCCGTTGTCGGTCTCCTCGACGACATCGTCCAACGCCTGAAATACCGGCTCGTAGAGGACCCCGCCCACAAGACCCAACTCCGGGAGGTGGGACTCACCGAAGGCAGCGCTCAGAAGCTGAAGACCCATATCGGGATAGAGACCGTCGGCGGCGATGTCGACGACGCGCACCGTGGCGTCGGACCACTCGTGGAAGAGGGCTTTCGTAAAGCCACCGACCGCTCCGGCGGCCGCCGTCGGTCGCGCCGGCTGTTGGATGCCCAGCCTTCCGCCCTGGTCGGTGACGGTGACGAAGAATTGCTCTTCTGAGGGCTCACCGCCGTGGACCCGGGCAAACGCGCGAGCCAGATGAAACGTGCGTCGTGCAGCCAGGTAGACCTCGTCGGCCGTGGCGTCGTCTGCGCCGAAGCCGAGAAGATCGATGACGCCGTCGACGCCGCGGAGCTCTTCGACGAGCCCCTCTTCACGCAGAAGATCCTGACGATCCGGGTCGATGCGCGTTACCGCTCCTCCCAGATCCTCGACGATGTGTGTGAGCAGGGTCGATGCCTCGGAGTCGAAGCCGACGACGGCGACGCGCCGGCCCCGAATGCGCTCCGTGAGGCTGCGCACGTCCGTGGAGGCAGCCGATCTGGCGCGCACCGTCACGGGCCGATATTCGAAGGGGTTGGGCTGCGGCGTTTCGGGACGCACACCACCTCCCGGGGGGCGGTCGTCGGGCTGGCCCTGCCGAAGGCGCAGCACCCGGTCTTCTACGCTGAGCTGGGGATTTTCGAAGCCGCTCACGTCGGCCAGCCAACGGGCGTAGGTGGCGGCGTCGAAGACGCGCTCTTCACCGCGGGCTCTAAAGCGAAAGAGGGCCAGGGCGAGCTGGCTTCCGAAGCCGGCAGCCAGCCTGAGAGCGTAGTCGACATTGAAGTCGCCTCCGTCACTGAGGCGCAGATCGCCAAGATCGGGGTCGGGATCGCGGAAGTTGGCAATGGGTGGTACCTGCTCGTGCTGGAGCACCTTCATGGCCAGGATATCCTCGATGCCGGCGCCCATGGCGTGGCCCGTAAAGCCCTTGGTGTTGGCGATGACCACCTTGTTGGCCTCGTCGCCGAAGGCGCTTCTCAACGCGGCGATCTCGGCGGCGGCGCTGCCACCGCGGGCCGGCGTATAGGTCTCGTGGGAGATAAATACCGTGCGCTCGGCGATCTCCTGGCGCTCGATCTCGAAATCCTCTTCGGCGCGGCCGATGAGTGAGTCCACCTCACCGGCGATGTGGTCGACGTCGAGGCGGGTGGGGTGGAAGGCGCTGTTGACGAAGTGGGTGGCCAGGACGTCGGCCACGGGTTCGATGCCGCGCGCTTCGGGCAGGCCGCCTTTTTCCACGACCAGGCTAAGTGCGCCCATGCCCACGATCATGCCGTGGCGGCGTCGGTCGAAGGGAAGGGCGGCTTCGGTGACGTCCTCTTTGGTCGTCGCCGCGCCGGTAGCCAAAAAGCCTGCGCCCACCCATTCCATCAGGGTGTCGCCGCTTGCGTCGTCGGCGGAAAGGATGATGACCCGCTTGCATCGCCCGGCGCGGATCCAGTCCTGGGCCATGGCGATGGCCGTCGTCGTCGACGCACAGGCGTTGTTGATCTTCGTATTCGGCCCTCGGGCGCCGACGTATTCCGCAAAGCGGGAGTTGGCGATGCCCAATACGCGAAGCAAAAAGCGGTGATTGAATTGGTAGTCCTCTTTCTGGCTGGCCAGAAGTTCGTCGGCCAGAGCGTCCTGGCCGGCGAAGGCCGACGCGAAGATGACGCCCGTCTCGCGACCCACCTCTTCGGGCAGCGTCCAGCCGATGGTCACCTTCTTGCCCGTCGTCGTCTCCCGGTAGCGCGGGATCAACGGCAACCCGGCGTCGCGAAGGGCCTCGAAGCCGGCGGCGAAGGCCAACTGGCTGGTGCGATCCATGGCGTCGATGAGCCGCTGGGACACACCCCAATCGCGAAGATCGAAGTCGCCGCCCTGTCCGGCCAATTTGATCACCTCGTCGGGTGAGCTGACCTCGACGAGCTCGCCGCCGCCGTCTTCGTGTTTTTGAAGACGCGTGATGCGCTTATTGACCATCGCCCGGCGAAGCTCGTCGGTGAGCTGGCCGATGAAATTTTCGCCCTCCAGTAGGCGCTGGACCGTCTCTTCTTCAAAGAGTTCGTCTGTGCCCGGAAGGCCCACGGCGCAGCCGGAGATGACCGTGTCGGCTGGGATGGGGTGGGTGGTGATGGGCATCGAAGGATGCGTCGGCGACGCATCCACTTCTCGGATGTCTACTCTCGGATCTCCGATCTCCGATCTGCTTCTACTTTTCTTTTCGAAGGATTCGGTGCGTTCGTTGGTTCTGTAGCCGTCGACATCCTCAGTGTTGGAAGTAGAAGTAGATTTAAGATCGGAGGTCGGAGATCGGAGATCCGAGAATTGGGGCGTATCCCCCAACCGCCCCTCCACATAATCCGCCATCCGAGCAAGGGTGGGATAATCGGCGAAGCGAAACTCCTCGTCGCGCTCCAGTTCAAATCGCTCTCGAACCTCGGCCATGATCTCGGCCTGCTTGACGGTGTCGACGCCGAGATCGGCCTCGAGCTCGAAGTCGAGCTCGATCTCCGAGGGGTCGTAGCCCGTCTTGTCGCACAACACCTGGAGCATGGTGTCGACGATTTCGGTGCGGCGGGCCCCTCCGTCCGGGCTTTGCCCGGACACCTCCCCACTCCTGGGGTCGTGGGGAGGATCAATAGGCTCATCCACGTCGTCAGCTACCACGGTGCGTTGTCCGCTCGATAGATCCTCCCCATGCAAAAGGGGAGGTGCCGAAGCAGCAGCCGAAGGCTGCGCTTGAGGCGGAGGGGTCCGTTGCAAACCCGAATCCCCCAACCGCCCCTCCACATAATCCGCCATCCGAGCAAGGGTGGGATAATCGGCGAAGCGAAACTCCTCGTCGCGCTCCAGTTCAAATCGCTCTCGAA